>DAOVJL010000175.1 GCA_030673275.1 Sulfurimonas sp. | reverse complement strand
AGAGTTTGAAGTATTTTTAATGTAGTGAGAGTTTAGCCAGTCAAGTTTTTCTGTATTATAGATAGAAGCTGATTTATTTATATCTTCTGGGCTAAAAAGTTCTTGCATCTCATCCATTGAAAATATTTCTTGGTCACCATGACTCCAGCCAAGACGAACTAGAAAGTTTAGAAGGGATGCAGGAGTATAACCCATCTCTTTATAGGCCATAACATCAGTAGCACCATCTCTTTTAGATAGTTTCTTTCCTGCAGAGTTGTGAATCATTGGAACATGGTAAAACTTAGGAAGTTCAAATCCTAGAGCTTCATAAACTACTATCTGTTTTGGAGTATTTGATAGGTGATCATCTCCACGGATTACCTCGTTGATTCCCATAAGTGCATCATCAACAGCAACAACAAAGTTATATGTTGGGGCACCGTCAGCTCTTGCAATTACAAAGTCATCTAAAATATCTTCAGCTTGAAAACTAATATCGCCTTTTACTCCATCTCTTACAATAATTTCTCCAGTTAAAGGTGCCTTTATACGGATAACAGGCTCTACACCTTTTGGTGGAGTTCCATCAAAGTCACGATATTTACCGTTGTATTTTGTACGCTCTTTATTTGCCATCTGAGTTTCACGAAGTTCTGTTAACTCATCTTTTGACATGTAGCATTTGTATGCTTTGCCCTCTTCTAAAAGTTGATTGATGTATTTTGTATAAATATCATCTCTTTGTGACTGGTATGTTATCTCACCGTCATGTTCTAGACCTAGCCATTCGAATGCTTTTAAAATAGCGTCCGTAGCTTCCTGAGAGTTTCTAGCTTTATCAGTGTCTTCAATACGAAGAACAAATTTTCCGCCATTTTTTTTAGCCCAAAGATATGAAAAAAGAGCAGTTCTTAAACCACCGATATGAAGATAGCCGGTAGGGCTTGGAGCAAAACGAGTAACAACCATAAGAGACCTTTATTAAATAGTTATAGAATTTTAGGCAAATATTTGTTAAAGGTGGGTAAAATACTATTTTTAATTTATAGGAAAATCAATGTATAAAATATTTTTAACTCTTATCTTTGTAGCATCACTGAATGCTGAACTTGTTAGCGGCATTGCTATTGTTGTAAAAGGAAATCCGATTACTCTTTATGATTTAAAAGAGGAGATGCGAATGTCCGGTGTTAGCAATGAGGTTGCCACCAATATTTTAATAAGAAAAAAACTGGAAGAACTAGAAGTAAAAGAGAGAAAAATCTCTGTTACAAGTGCTGAAGTTTACGATGATATTAAAAAAACAGCATCCGCAAACAAGATGAGTGTAAGTGATTTTTACGAAGCAGTTAGAACATCAAACGGTCTTAGCTCTGCGGAGTATAAAATAAAAACTAAAGAGAAGATTTTATCTCAAAAACTTTACTCTGCTATAGCTTATTCATCTATTTCAAGACCTGATGAAGATGAGATTAAAGAGTACTATAAACTTCACAAACAAGATTTTGAACATCCGGCAGCTTTTCAAGTTATCAGTTATACCATAAAAGATAAAGCGAAACTTCTAAAAAAGATAAACTCACCAATGTCTTTCTTTCCAGAGATTAAGGAAGAAGAGAAGAGACTTGCATATGATAAGATTTCACCAGAATTGGCAAAATTTCTAGAAGAAGCAAAATTAAATAACTTTACTCCAATTATTCCAGATGGACGAGGTTCTTTTGTGAGCTTTTATTTAAAAGAAGTTGAGGGTACTCAAAGCAAAAGTTATGAAGATGTTAAAAACAGAGTAATAAACTTGATTATGGGTAGCAAAAGAGAACAAGTTCTTAGTGATTATTTTGCAAGACTAAGAGATAATGCAGATATAAAAGTGATAAGAGAAGTAAAATAAAATGTTAAATGATGCAAATTTTATAAATATTGCACAAGAACTTGCAACAGCTTCAAAATGTGTCTCTAAACAGGTTGGAGCCGTTATTGTAAAGAACGGAAGAATTTTAAGTACAGGCTACAATGGTACTCCGGCAGGATATGTAAACTGTTGTGATCACTGGAATGATGAGTATACCAAAGAGCATCACGAGTGGTCAAAAACTTATGAGATACATGCAGAGATGAATGCAATAATCTGGGCGGCAAGACAAGGGATTTGTGTAGAACACGCTACGATATATGTGACGCTGGAGCCTTGTAGTGAATGTAGTAAAAATATAATTGCAAGTGGTATTAAACGGATTGTATTTTTAAAGCCTTATGAGCATACACACTCAGATACAATTTCAAAATTTATAAAAGATAATGGCGTAAGTATTGAACAACTTAAACAATAAGAGTAAACAATGACTGAGCAAGAAAAGTTAAATGCAGAGATAGGTAAGCACCTTATGCAGCCTGAAAACTACGGTAAGCTAGAAGATGCTGACTGTACAGGAGTAGGTATAGATAACACTACCTCATCGTATGTAATAATGTATTTAAAATTGGATGATACTCATATCTTAGACGTAAAGTTCGGTTCAAACGCAACGCAAGATGTAAATACTCTTGGTTCACTTTTTACAGAGATGATAAAGGGTGATGAGATTGTTAACGCTCTTAAAACTACTCTTGGTTTAGAACAGGATTTACAAAAATCATACGCAGATATACCGGCACCAAAAATAGATACTAGTAAACCTGAGGGTGAGCAGGTTGAACATGTGTCAACCGAGTATCAAGACAGTGCCAATATGGTACTGACTGCTTTTCGTGCAGCTATGCGACACTTTGATAGAAAAAAAGGTGGTGTAGAAGAGGAACAGTTCGAGATGAATATAGTTAAGTCATGTCCATACTCAGGTACTGAGTGTCACTTTGGAGATGTGAAAAAAGAAGATTAGATTTCATTCAGTGATAAAGCACAACGTTTGTCGTGAGCGATAATTTTCCCGCAGGGTAAATTATTACGTTCCTCGTACTTGTTAGGTACTTTATAGCTCACCAACTAAGTGTAAAATTGATTCAAATGAACTTCTTGATATTTCGATAGCATCACCCCTAGTGTTCATAGATGCTCTAAGTGCATTAACAAATTCTTCAATATTTTTGTCGTCATCTTTAAAAAGTATTCTATCTAATATTGTACCCTTTGGATTATTCCAAATATATTCAAATTGGTCACCATTAGGTTTATTAAATGTAATGAATTGTGTATAGTTTTTTGTTTCTGGTAATTTATTATTAGAATTTATCCATTCGTCATCAAATCCATGATACGGTGCTTTATCTGAATAGTTTAGATGATAACCTTTATTGACTTTTCTAATATCTAATAAATCTATTGACCATGATATTTCATTATTCAACAAGAAACCACCTCGACTTTTTTCAAATTTAGCATTTGGCTTACTACTGTATGGATAAACAGCTCTACCTGGTTCACAATGGTTAAGGCGAATAAAAATCATATAATCGCCATCTAATATATTCATGATATTTTTTGGATTATTATTATCTCTAAATGCCCATATGTTATGTGGTCTACTGTGCTCAAGATAGTGTTTACTTGAAGCACTAACAATACAAGTAATCCAAAACTTTTCTCCACTTAATCTAGTTGGT
>DAOVJL010000195.1 GCA_030673275.1 Sulfurimonas sp. | reverse complement strand
CAAGATGTACATTCAACATTTCTATTATATAGCTTAATGCCGTTTAATGGTTCGTCTTCAAACATGCCAGAACTAGCAGCCTTTGCATCGTCATATGAGATAGAAACTGGATGGTCATCGGTAAGATCCGGTCCAACTCTCCACTCTTGATCTGGATACATGTTACCACTAAAATGACATGCATAACAGTTAGGACTAACACCCTCTGTATGATATCCTGATCCAGGACCATTGATAATATTGTGCGTATCCAGTGCAGCCACAGCACTATCATCATCATCTCCGCTGACACCGTCATGGCAACTTAAACAGACTAGAGTAGGATTATTTGGAACTCCTTTTGCTCCAGAGTAGAGAGTAAATGCATCCATATCTGTAATTTTTCTATTCCACAAAGGACCGGTAAAATCACCGTCATTCCCAGCGTGCGGCGTATGACAAAAGACACATACTTCTAAAGTAGCCCCTGCATAAGTCCCATAATAATTTGTATAACTCAAATCATGCTTGGAACCAATAATAGTAGCCATTAACATAGTTTCTGATATAAACAGTATTAATAATATGTAAAAAAATTGTATACTTCTTGTCATTACGCTCACTCTCTCTCCTTTCTATTTACTTTAAAATAAATAATACTTATACTTCTATATTACTAATTGTACACGAAAAATATTTAATATTAACTTGTGATAAAAACTAAGAACATAATATAATAAGAGTATTTATTGGTTAATCAAGTCACTTAGATGATTTTTTATTAGCTAATAAAAATCTCTGTAAAATTATCATAGCCGAGATTGAATCGATTCTGCCATCACGAAGATGTTTCATTTCACCTTTGATTAGAGCTTTTGCTTCTTTAGAACTTCCAGCTTCATCTTGATAAAAAACTTCACCATCAAAATCAACTAGATTCATAAAATGAGCTACACGACGACGCATCTCTTCTTCACTGCTTCCACCTAATGGAATTCCGATAACTACCGCATCTATTTCCCACTCTTTTATAGCACGTTTGACTTCATCAGAAGCTTGATTACGATTTTTGCGTATAATTGATGGTAATGGAGTCACTATATCTTTGTGAGCTGAATATGCAAGCCCTATACGTTTAAGACCTAAATCTATCGCTATATATTTCATATAAAAATCATTTTCCAAGACAAAAAGAGCCAAACATTTTGTCCAGCATCTCATCATTTTCAAAAGGTCTTGTTATAGAGGCCATCTCTTTTACAGCTTCATTAAGATGAAAAGAGAATATCTCAAGTTCTTGGTCCCGAAGTGGCAGCAGAGCTTCATCAATATTATTTAATGTATTCTCCACAGCTGAAATTTGTCTATGCGATATAAGCATCATCTCATCAGAGCTGTTAGTTGTGTCCATTATATTTTCTAGAGCTTTGATAAGTTCATCTACGCTATCTTTAGAGTTTAACTGCATATCAAAGTTCAAATCTACCTGTGAAAACTTTTCTGGCAAGTCTATTTTATTTTTTACATGTAATACTTGTTTGTCTTTAGCATGTGAATTTATTAAAGAAATTATCTGTTCATCTTCACTATCATACTCACGAGAACCATCATATAGTGCAATAACTATATCACTCTCTTGTATAGCTTCGAGGCTCCTCTGAATCCCTATACGTTCTATCTCATCATTTGCCTCGCGAATACCAGCAGTATCAACTATACGAATCAAATGAGTTCCGATTTTCACCTGCTCTTCAATCGTATCTCTAGTAGTCCCGGCAATATCACTTACAATAGCACGATTATAATTTAGAAGTGCATTTAGTAGAGAGCTTTTACCAACGTTTGGCTTTCCAATAATAGCTACTTTAAAACCTTGCATAAGACCCTCTCTTGCACGACTGGCAATAAGAGTTGACTCTAAGGATTTTTTGAGCTCATTTAATTTTACCTCTATCTGTAAAATTAAATCCTCTGGTAAATCCTCTTCTGCATAATCTATACTAACTTCAGAGTAAGCAAGTATATGAATAATCTCATCACGAATATTTTCAATATACTCTTTGAGTGAACCTTTCATCTGAGCTGCAAGAATTTTAGCAGCATCTTCACTTTTTGCTTCGATTAGTTGTGCAATTGCTTCTGCTTCACTTAAATCAATGCGACCGTTAAAAAATGCTCGTTTGCTAAACTCACCGGCAGTTGCAAGTCTGGCACCAAAGGAAAGAGTTGCTTTTAAAATACTCTGCGCAACTATAAAACCGCCATGACACTGAATTTCTACAACATCTTCAGCTGTAAAAGAAAACGGTGCTTTAAAGTAGATAACTATTGATTCATCAATAAGCTCATTATCAAAATTATATATATTTGTTAAGCTAGCGTATCTTGGAGTTAAATCTTTTTTATGTGAGAGTTTTTTAGCTATTTCTAAAGCTCTATCTCCGCTTATGCGGATTATTGCGATAGAGCCTATGCCATTAGCTGTTGCAATGGCAGAAATAGTGTCAGAGTTCATTTTTAGTTGTGATAATCATTTATGATGATAAATTTTAGTCCATCACGAGTAGAACGAATTGCTACATACTTATCTGGATATTTATTGCGAAGTTCTTTTAGTGCTATTTGAACAAGAACACCATCAAGAATTTTAGTTTGAGCTCTTCCGTCTCTATCAATATTTTCACAAACACCAACTAAATATCTGCCCACAGATTCCTCTTGGTTTTTCAAAAATTCTGCTATCTCTAAACGAAGCTGCAGTTGATATTTTGTATTAATCCAATTAAATATCATGTATGAAAGTGCTTTATACCTGTAGCCTTCTTTACCAATAAGAAGAGCAGCATCTTCACCTTTAAACTCAACAAGAAGTGTATTCTCGTCATAAGCAGTAACATCAATCTTGTCAATTTCAAAACATGTTAAATTAAAAAGAGTATTTAACTCTTTTTCAATAGTTTTAGCAACTTCATGAGCATTTGAACTCTCTTTTGTTAAATCTTCCTGAGGCTCATCCTCATAATCTGCTGTAAAATTAATATCAGCCATATCGTAATCTTCGTCATCTTGAGTGCTTACAAATGACTCAGGCATTATTGTGTCGTTTAAGAGATTGTGTTCAGATTTTTTACTGTTTTGTTTAGGCTTTTTTCTCTCTCTTGAGCTCTCTTCTTTTAACCCTTGTTTTGGTTTATTAACTTCTTTTTTTATTTCTGGTTTTACTTCTGATTTTATTTTTTT
>DAOVJL010000033.1 GCA_030673275.1 Sulfurimonas sp. | reverse complement strand
ATTAATATTATCATAAAATAAATGTAATTTATCTTATTTATTAGCATCTTCTTATATAATGTTAAAAAAATATAGAGAGTTTGAATGCAAAATCCTTTTGAATCTGGTCATATAAAAAATTACATACTTCTTTATGTCAGTGTAGTTGTGATAATGATACTGTTTTTTATAGCAAGTTCACTTTTTCATGATGTTCAAGAGGTAGATAAAAAAACTTTTAATACACAAGTTAGTGAAGAGCTACATGTAAATGAAGCGGAAGAGAAAACCCCAGAAAAAAAATTTAAGTTACTGGATAAAGCTTACTAATTACTCTTTTGTAATTATGTATAGCTGTTCGTGTTTTAAGCGTTTTAATATATCCATAACACTTACAAAATCTTGAAATTTTGACTCTTTATCACTTCTTAGAACTACCGGCTGTTCTTTTGAGATAGTTGATAGTTTTGCTTCAAGTTCTTTCAGATTAACTTTTTGTTTGCCAATAAAGAGCTCACCTTTGGCATTTACATATACAGTGATCTCTTTTTTAATATCTTCTTTTTTAGCTGCTTTTGCAGTTGGCAGTTCAATGGGAATAACACCTTGGTTTATAAATGTAGCTGTTGTTAAAACCATAACCAAAAGTACAAGCATGATATCGATAAATGGTATTACATTTATCTCATCAAATCTTTTGCGTTGTTTTTTACACTTTCCCATAAACAGTTACTTGACTTTCTTAGCTTGTGCTATATCAAAAATAGTTAGTATTTTTTCAACTTTGCGCAGTAAGAGTGTATACACAACAATAGCAGGCATAGCGACAATAAGACCCATTGCAGTAGCTTTTAGGGCAATAGCCAGACCTACCATAATCTTTTTTGCATCTACTGATCCAACATCACCCATTGTATAAAAGGCAAGCATAATCCCTATTACAGTTCCTAGAAGACCAACATAAGGGGCATTTGAACCAATTACACTAATAACACTTATATTATCTGTTAAATCCATCTCCAGTTCATCTCTATTGTCATAATCACTAATACGAACACTTTTGTAAAACATCATTCTTTCCATAAACAACCAAAGTGTTACTATACTCATAAGTATTAAAAGACCCATAACTCCATAATCAAGAGCTACTTCTGCGTACATAATAATATTGCTTTCCACTAATTTTCCTTGAATTTTAATATAACTGTCGTGCCTACATCAGGTTTAGATTTTAGATTTAATAAAATTGTATTTGCATCACAAAATCTTTTTACCATACTCAGCCCTATACCGAAGCCTTGTATATTACCATTGCTTTGGTAATAGTTGTCGTATATCTGCAAAAGCTCTACTTCATCCATGCCGCAACCATAATCTTTAATGCGAAGTTCATAAGTATCCAAATCTATGTCTATATTTGTATTGCTTTGTGAGTATTTTACAGCATTATCTATAAGATTGTCAATAACTTTGGATAAGCCTACTTTATCATTATGAATTTGTGTAGATATCAGGTTAAGATTGAACTGTACATGCGGATATATCGGTTTCAAAAATTCAATTCTCTGTTTTACCAGCTCATCAAGTTGAAAACTCTCATCTTTTATATTAGCGCTTTGGAGTTTTATCATATAGTCCAGTTCATTATACCTCTGCTCTAACATATCGCAAGCACTCTCGATTCTTAATGCTCTTTTTAAATCTTTTTCATTTTCTATATTTTTTCTTAACATGTGCATATTCGTTTTTATTGTGCTGATGGGAAGATTCAGTTCATGCAGAGTCTCTTTTGAAAGGTTTTGAAGATTGTTTACATGTTGAGCCAATGGATCAACTGAAAGTTTTGAGATAATAACACCACATAGGGTAATTAAACTTATCAATACGACACCAAGTAAAAATATATTTTCTATTTGTATAACGTTTAAAAAGTAATATAAAACTATTAAAAAAGTGGTTGTTGTTAAGAAGTAGTATATAAAAATATTTATACGAAGATTACGAAACAAGTTTATACCCTATACCGCGAATATTTTCTATACTCATATGTGGGAGCAGTTGTTTTATTCGGTTTATATAAACCCTGACAGCTCCATCACTTCCACTCTCACTACTGCTCCACAGCTCATCCATAATCAACTCTTTTGGGACGGTGTTATTTACATGCTGCATAAGTAAAAGAAGTAGGTCATACTCTTTTTTTGATAGTTCCAATTCTACTTTATCATATGAAATCCGTTTTAGAGTATCGTCATGACATAGTAAACCTATGCACTCAACTTTGTTAGATTTAACTCTTTTTAAAAGTGCATTAATTCTAAAAAATAGCTCATCTGTGTCAAAAGGTTTAGTTATAAAGTCATCTGCTCCACTAACAAAACTTTTTTTTAATACATCTTTATCTTTATGAGATGTTAGAAAGATTGTAGGTGTGTTGTCGTTGGCTTCCCTTAACTCTTTTAAAAGTGTGATTCCATTGATAAGAGGTACATTGATATCAAGAAGATAGAGGTCAAATTTTTGTGAAAAGGTAGTGTCTAGTGCACTTTGCCCATTTGGAGAGTGAGTGACATCAAAGCCACTCTCTTCTAGCAAGTCGACAAGCGTTTCTGCAAAAAGCAGATCATCTTCTAGCAGTAAGACTTTAATCAACACTCTCAATAGCCCAGTTGATAGCATTGCCTGCGTACATAGGTACAACACCGCTGTAAGTTTCAGGTACAACAAAAGGTCGCTTTTCTAAAGTAACCTCTTTGAACTCTGGACAAATTCCATAGATACTCTGTGCATTATCACTAACAAATGTTTGAAGATTATCAAGTTTATCATACTGCTCAAAAATCTCACACAGTAGTTGTAGAGCAATTGGTGCTGTAAAAACTCCAGCTGCACATCCACATGACTCTTTTTTATCTTTAGGGTGTGGAGCAGAATCAGAACCAAACATTACTTTTGGATGAGCTTTTAAAGCAACAGTTAAAAGTGCATCTAAATCTTCCGGTCTTTTTGCGATAGGTTTACAAAAGTTATGAGGCATCATCATACCGCCAACAACATCATCAAGAGTTAGAAGCAGGTGATGAACAGTAATAGTTGCATAAAGATTATCATATCTGTCTAACATCTCAACAGCGGCTTTTGTTGTGATATGCTCCATAATAATTTTAAGATTTGGAAAGTTGCTTGCAAGAGCTTCGTAAACACTCATAAACTCAGCTTCTCTGTCCATAACAAAACCATCAGTCTCACCATGAACACAAAGAGGAATTTCAAGAGCACTCATAGCTTCAAGAGTAGGGCGCATCTCCTCTATGTCAAAAGATGAAACGCCGTCTTCTGAGTTTGTTGTGATTCCAGCAGGATATAGTTTAATAGCTGTTATCTCATCCGCGACACTCTCTAAAAATGCTTTATCGTAGTTTTTGTAAAACAGTGTCATATATGGCTCAAAGTAGTCATTTGGCACAGCTGCCATAATACGCGCTTTATAGGCTTTAACATCTTCTAAAGTAGTTACTGGCGGAACTAGATTTGGCATAATTATCGCACCGCTAAAGCTATAAGCAGTGAGTGGAGCAACATTTTCAAGCATAACTCCATCACGAAGATGCAGGTGCATGTCAAGTGGCATTAAAAGAGTATGAGTTTTCATTTTTAACCTTAAAAGGATTTATTTTATTATTACGGGATTATACCAAAATAAGGCTAAAAAACTTGATTAATCACTGTTCAAATATTTTAGAAGAGTTGTATATAGTTTATTCATATTTATTGGCTGAGCTAAGGTATCGTTCATACCTGATTCAAGAGCCTGTTCTATATCTTCTTTCATTACATTTGCACTTAAAGCAACGATTGGAATTTTAGAGTCTGTTTGTCTAATAGTTTTAGTGGCTTCATATCCATTCATGTTTGGCATTTGAATATCCATTAAAATTAGATCATAAGTATTGTTTTTAGCTTTTTGGACTGCAATTTCACCATCTAAAGCAAAGTCAATATCTATCTGAGAATCTTCTAGTAACATACTGACTACCATTTGATTCATTTTATTATCTTCAGCAATCAATATTTTTTTATTTTCGATAGCATTTACTTTATACTCATCAGAATTTATATTTATTTCCTGTATCTCTTTTTGTGCTTCTTCTTGTGTCTCTTCTTGAGTTTGAACTTCAACTATAGGCAGCTCAAAACTGAATGTACTGCCTTTGCCATACTCACTGCTGACTTTTATGTGTCCACCCATCATCTCAACGAGATTTTTACAGATTGATAGACCAAGGCCGGTACCACCATATTTTCTACTTGTACTCATATCTGCTTGTGTGAACTCTTGAAATAGTGTTTTGATTTGCTCTGGTTTTAGTCCAATACCACTATCTGTAACTTCAAATCTGATAGTGTCATTAGCTATTTTTTCAATATCTAAACGTACACCGCCTTTTTCAGTGAATTTTATAGAATTATTTATCAAGTTTGTAAGTACTTGAGAAATTCTTAGTGAATCACCAATAAAGTAATTATTTGGCATATTTTTATATATTACGTCTAAGTCTATATTTTTTTCTTGTGCTTTAAATAAAAGCATATCTGTTGTATGACCAATCGATTCTTTTAAGTTAAATGCACTATTTTCAATAGTCATCTTTCCAGCTTCAATTTTGGAGATATCTAAAATATCATTAATAACACCAAGCAGAATATTAGACGCTGATTGTACCTTTGATACAATATCTATCTGTTTTTCATTTAAGCCTGTTTTTAGAAGAATGCCAGTTAAACCAATAACACCGTTTAGTGGAGTTCTAATCTCATGTGACATGTTAGATAGAAAGCTACTTTTAAATTCAAGCGCATTTTGTGTTTTGATTTTCTCTTTTTCAAGGCTTTTTTGATTAGTGATATCTTCACTATATGAGATATAACCTATTACATTTCCATTTTCATCTATCTCTGGAGCAATTGTAGATTTCATCCAGTATGCAGTGTCATTTTGTGCCCTGTTTTTTAGTTCACCTATCCATGTCTTTTTTAAACTAATGGTTTCCCATAAATCTTTAAAAGTAGACCTGTCCATATCTGGATGTGTTAAGATGCTAAATGAGCTTCCTTTAAGTTTATTTGATGAGTAACCACATATCTTTTCCAATGCATTGCTAACATATGTTATTTTTCCAGCTCTATCTGTTTTTGAAAATATAACTAATTTATCTAGAGTCTCACTTGTTTTTTTTATTTCAAAATCTTTTTTAAGATTAGCAGAAAAAGTACGATAGAAGTAATATAAGATCACTGTGATTAAAAGAAGGATGAAGATTACTAAGAACATATCTCTATAAATTATATTTTCTAAGTTTTCTTTTCTATTTTTTAGCGCTATTTCTAAAAGACTAATATGTTCATCGTTGAGTTGGTAAGAGAGTTCTAAAAGTCTATGGGAAACATCTAAATATTTTTTTGCTAATTTAGCATCTTTTTTTATAACAGTAGTATTTCTACTTATAGGTGAATTATCTAGTTCTTTTACTATACTGGTCATTAAATTTTGAAGTTTTTTTGTATCGTCATATGGTTTTAGTGATTTTATAATATTTGTTAACTCCTCAGAAGAGAGGTACATAAGTTTGTTATGTTGTATAAATCGCTCCATCTTATAATCACTTATAGAGTTTTTATGTAAAAATTCTTCAGCTACGTTATGAGTAATTAGTACACTAATTAGATATTCAGGCATATAGTGTGTAATGAGTGAACCTAGGAAATAGACCTTTCTATCTGTTTCAAAAAGCAGTTTAGAGACATCGCCTATTCTGTAGTTCTCATGGTTAATGTAGTCGAAAAATTCATAGATTATTTTTTCATGCATTTCAGGTTTTTTAATTTGTTCAAGTTGCTTGTTAAATTGTGAATCTTTAAATTGTGGATATTTTTTTTGTAGAGTGTAAATAGCGTCAATACTAGACAATAGACTTTTTCTAGAACTTTCAATCTTCTCTTTGCTATCTTTAGTCTCAACAAATCCCTGGTAGATTGCTAAGTCAATAGCAATATTATAGATACCTTTAAGATACTTAACACCGTCAAGTTCACTTTTAGTAAAGTCAAGATGTTGTTTACGTTCACTGTTGATGTTGACATAAAATGTAGCTATTACACCAATAATAATTAAATAAATAGTTAAAAATCGTAAAAAATATTTCATATTGATAATGTAGCATATTTTATATTGTTATGTAATTAAAAATAACTTATCTTTTGAAAAACTAAAGTGAATTTTTAGCCTCTAGAATTAAATCGTTTATAGCTTTCTCATAAAGTTTTGCTTCTTCTTGTGAAGTAGATTCAAAACGAGTAACTAAAACTGGTGTGGTATTGCTTGCCCGTACAAGTCCCCAGCCATTTTTAAAGTTTATGCGAACACCATCTACCTCAATAATATTTTTTATAGTCGGAAAAGTAGCAGGTGGGTTTTTAAGTAACACTTTAACTGCATCTATTATTTTAAATTTCTCAGATTCAGTTGTTTTTACTTTTATCTCTTCTGTAGAATATACATGTGGAAGTTTTGCCAACTCTGCATCTAAATCAATTCCATCATGAATTAGTTCTAACATTCTAAGAGTTGCGTAAATTGCGTCATCATAACCAAAATAACGATTTTTAAAAAATACATGTCCGCTTACTTCACAAGCTAAATCTGCATTTGTCTCTTTCATCTTTACTTTTAGGTTTGAGTGACCAGTTTTGTACATGATAGCTTTAGCTCCACGCTTTTCAAGCTCATCATACATAACTTGTGAACATTTAACCTCACCGATAACAGTTGGTTTATCCATTTTCATAGAGTATAAAAGAGCCATCATATCGCCCTTGATATTATTTTTGTGAGTTAAAACTGCAATTCTGTCAGCATCCCCGTCATATGCAAAAGCAATATCACCACCATCTGCTAAAAGCTTTTTAACATCTTCAAGGTTATGCTCATCAGAAGGGTCTGGATGATGGTTAGGAAAAGTTCCGTCTGGATCAACATAGAGTCCTTTTGTTTTAAGCTTAAGACGAGAGAAAATATCTTCAGTTACAACACCGGCAACACCGTTTCCACAGTCATAAACTATTTTTGTATTCATGCCTTTTAGGTGCTGAAATTCATTTACTAAAAAGTCTATATATCTGCTAACTGCATCTATCTCAGTCACATTTCTTTCAACTTTAGCTGGAAAATCCATTGTCTCACACTCACGACCAAGTGCATAAATATCTTCACTGAAAAATGGAGCTTTGTCTATTGTAATTTTAAAACCATTATATTCACTAGGATTGTGTGAACCTGTAATCATTACAGAAGCTGATGGAGTAACACTAATATCCCCTATTGCCCACTCTTGATAGTTTGTAAAGTAGTTAACAGGAGTAGGAACAAGTCCTATGCCCAAAACTTTTTTACCACCGGCATTTAGACCATGAACAAGATACTCGAAAAGAATAGGGGAGTGACTTCTAGCATCATAACCAACTGCTACATATTCACCATCTATTTTAGAGGCTAACGCGTAACCTATACGAACAACACTCTGCTCATTTAACTCTTTTTCATATATTCCACGTATGTCGTATTCTCTGTATATGCTCAATATTTTGCCTTGTGTATTTTAATAGTGCAATTATACATAAATCTTTAAATTTTTTTATTACATTCTTTTTGATATAATCCACTCGAAAACTTAAGGGTATAAAATGAATAATAAAATAATAGCTCAAACATTAGTATTGGCAACTTTGGCAATGGTGTTTGTAAGTTGTGCAAATACTGATACACCAAAGCCACAAGTAAAAACACTAGAGAAAGCACAAATAAAATCAAAAGAAAAAACAAAAACTCAAGCATCATTAAAACCTGAAAAAAAAACACCAAAAGTATTGCCTCCAAATTATCTCTTTGATGGTGATTATATAAATATTCATTCACCAAATTCAGATGGATGGTCTGTGGTGGATAAATCAGAAAGTAAAGTAGTTGTTGGAAAAAGAAGTGATAAAGGAAGATATATAGCAAAAGTTATTTTTTTCTCAATATTAACAACAGGTAAAAACGAATTTTTTGATTTTATTCAAAAAGAAACATCAAAAATAAATAATGATAAAAGATATACTGTAGTAAGTTCAGAATTTAAGGAAACAGGCAAAAGAAGTTATCCATGTGTTATGTCAAAGCAAATTTTAAGAGATAAAAAAATAGAAAAATCATCGACAAGTACAGATGCTTTAATGACACAAATAAAATCACTATATTGTAAAGATCCAAGAAGTGAAAGCATGGGATTTATGATTGGATATTCATTTAGAGGTCAAAAAATCATAAAAGATATAGATAAACAAGCAGATGATTTTATAGCTGGGGTAGAGTTTCCGTAGTTTATTTTACGGTCTCTACTTTCTTGCAGCTTCTATTTCGCTAAGAAGTTTCTCAAATCCTATTTTTGAAGAGTTTTCTACTTTTTTCCTCTAAAAAATCTTTATAACTTTCGTACCATTCATCAACCTTTTATTCCATCAGCTCTAGGAGTAAGTAAAAATTTAAAAAACAGTTTGATATATATCATAAAAGGGATGCTCCAAATTATAGAAGACCATAAGTAAAGCTCACTTGTGTACTCTTGAAAAAATGGTATAAGCCCTCTCATCAATGTTGCTACTATGATGAGGGTAACCATCAGATGCGTATATATATTTGATGTTAGATGTCGT
>DAOVJL010000172.1 GCA_030673275.1 Sulfurimonas sp. | reverse complement strand
TAGAGCTTACCAAAGAAGAGTACTGGAGTAAGTACCTTATGGATAAGGACACAACATTTGGTTATATCGAATCTTATACTAATATTTTGACATGTAACAAAAATGATTCAACACTTAAGCTTTACTCAACAGATAAAAACTCAACATTTAAGCTTAGAACAAAATATGGTGCCTTCACTGGAAAAAGAAAAGGTGATAAAGCAAAAGAAGGTGATTTAAAAACGCCAATTGGAATATACCAAATAGTAAAAAAACTCTCAAAAGATACTAAATTAAACTCGTTCTATGGTCCTTTAGCCTTTGTTACATCATATCCGAATGTATATGACTCTTATAGAGGGAAAAACGGTTCTGGCATATGGATACATGGGCTTCCAATAGAAGAAAAAAGAGATGAATTCACAAGAGGCTGTATCGCTATAAATAATCCAAATATTGAATGTTTAGATGATAATATTGATATTGGAAAAACTCTTCTTATTATAAATGACTCTAAAGTTGAAAAAAATATATCTAAAAAGACACTAACATCAATACTCTCAAAATTTTACTCTTGGAGATATGCCTGGCTTTATAATGATATAGACAGTTATCTTGATTTTTATTCTAATGAATTTGTAAGAAATGATGGAATGGATATTAAAGCATTCAAAAACTACAAAACAAGAGTTTTTAAAAAAATAGAAAAAAAGAGTATAATATTTAACAATATAAATATTTTGCCATATCCAAACGGTGATAATATTTTTCAAATAACATTTAAAGAGTTTTATAAATCTGATACATTTGAATTTATTGGAAATAAAACTTTAATAGTTACAGTTGATAAAAATAATAAAATAAAAATTTTAACAGAAAAATAGAAGCAATTGATGAAACTTTTATGGATTAAAACAGTACTGGTACTTATATCTTTTAGTATTTCAGTTTCTGCAAATATACAACTGATAAAAAAAGAGAACCCTGATTCAAATACAACACTGCTAGTTGTAGCAGGAATACATGGTGATGAACCTGGAAGTTACTTTGCTGCTTCTATTCTAGCAACTCACTATAAAATAAACTCTAAAAATCTTTGGATAATTCCAAATCTAAACAAAAAAAGTATTCAAAGAAACAGAAGAGGCATTTATGGGGATATGAATAGAAAATTCTCTACTCTCAAAAAAAATGATAAAGATATAAAGATTATCAATGAAATTAAAGAGATTATTTTAGAAAAAAAAGTTTCCTTAGTTTTAAACCTGCATGATGGGCATGGATTTTACAGAAAAGAGAATCATGGTAAAATTTTCAATCCAAATGCATGGGGACAGACCTGTGTAATAGATCAATGTAACTTGCTAAATCAAAATCAACCATTTGGAAATTTAAATAAAATAGCGCTTGATGTTAAAGAAAGAATGAACAAGAAACTCTTAAAAGAGCATCACAGTTTTGATGTACGAAATACAAATACAAAATTTGATGATGAGGCAATGCGGTTATCACTAACATATTTTGCTGTAACAAACAACAAACCAGCATTTGCTATAGAGAGCAGTAAAAATTTATCTTCACTGTCTCAAAAGGTGTTTTACCAACTCCTTGCAATAGAAGAATTTATGAATATTATGGGTATTTCTTTCACAAGAGAGTTTGAACTAACAGAGATTAACCTCAGTAAAATAATAAAAAATTACGGTAATTTAAGCATAAATGGTAATTTTTCATTAAATTTAACCGATATAAAAAAATCTTTAAGCTTTATTCCGATAAGATTAAAGAGTAATGTATTTGAGTTTTCTAATCCATTAGGAAGCATTGTGAAAAAACGTGGAGCGTTTGTTGCTTATATTGGCAATAAAAGGATTGTAACACTTAGGCCACAATACTTTAAAATGGTGAAGACATGTACAGAGAAATTTGATGTTATTATCGACGGGGGCATGACTTCCTTAGATAATACTTCAGATATTATCGTAAATGACGATTTTAACATTGTTAAAGAAAACGATTACCGTGTAAATGTGATTGGATACACATCAAAGAAACGCCAAAGTGAGAGTGGAGTAAGCATTAGGCTTAAAGACTTAAACAAAAGGTTTTCTCTTGATAAGGCAAATAAAGTTTACAGGGTTGAGTTTTACAAAAATAATGAATTTTGCTTTATGTCAAAAGTTCATTTTAAATAGGATTTTTATCAATGAGTAAAGAAAAACAGCACTCTTTTTCCAGTGTACTTTCTGTAAATCCATACAAAAACACATATGTAAATGCAGTTGCAAGCTTTTTAAGTGAAACAACATCTCCAACTTTCTCTAAAGATCAATATACAATATCTTATCTGAATACAAGGGGTTTTATAAATAGCAATATTGCTATTAGTAAAAATATTCCTGATGAAGATTTATATGATGCTATTTACAATAAAGCATATGATGAACTAGGGCTTGATCAAGCTGTAATGTATCAAATACAGTATATTGAAGCTTTTAATGATTTGGATGATGAGAATAGAAACTTTCATATATTTATAATTGACCCAACAGTTATTACCGATGTTTTTAAAAGTACAATAGAGAAAATTAAATATTTAGACTATATTATTCCATCGCCTCTATTATTAAAGTCATTATATTCAAAAGATATTATAGTAGATAGTGGGGTTCACTGTTTTGTATATTTTCAAGAAAATGATACTTTTATCACTATATATAATGAAAAAGAGTTTATATATACAAAATCTATAAACTACTCTTTTGTA
The DNA here is from genome assembly GCA_030673275.1 of Sulfurimonas sp. Taxonomy (GTDB): domain Bacteria; phylum Campylobacterota; class Campylobacteria; order Campylobacterales; family Sulfurimonadaceae; genus Sulfurimonas. The sequence continues at coordinate 892 of DAOVJL010000172.1, read as the reverse complement.
CAGATGCATGAAAGATTTTGTGAAATATACGGAGAGAGAATAGAGTATGAAAATTTTATTGATTTTCTCTCAAATGGAAATCTTAAAACTACAGATAGTAATTATAAAGAACACTTTATTAAACTATATAAAGAAGTTTTTGCAAATATAAGTGATGTTTTAACATATGTAAAAAGAGCCTTAGATATAGAAAAAATAGATCTTATTTATATTGATTCTCAAATAGCTACAGTTACTAAACTTGATGAGTTATCAGAAGTAGAACTTGGTATTAAGAGCAGTGACTTTAATTTTGACTATGGGTTTGAAAGCAGTGAAAGTCATCTAGACCAACTTCATTCCCTTATGCATTTATATACAACTCTTCCGCAAGAGGAGAGGTATGAGTGTAACTTCACTGTTTATCATCGCCCTCCAAAATTTATTCAAAGAGAGAGTGGGCGAGCTATCTTACTCACTGCAGCTTCATTAATAATTGCTTTTATCTATCCAGTATCATACTGGACGCTAGCATATGCTCAGAATGTACAATATGACCTTTTAAATGAAGAGTATAAAGAGCTTCATAATATTAAGATTACCAGAGAAGCTACTATAAAAAATAAAGAGGCTGATAAACATAAAGTTTTAACGCTACTTAATAACGAAAAAGATGAGTACACTCAAAAGAAGAATACACTAATAAAAATTCATGATGTTAAAGTTAACTATCCAATGAAAGCGAATCTTTTATACAAGCTAACAAAGGATTTAAGCAGATACAGAGTTAAAGCTGAGTCAATATCATCTAGCGAAAGTGATAAACCAGCTAAAACAGCTGCGATAAAACAGTTGAAATTCCGTTTAGTAGCGTCAAAGGATAAAAACATCACTGATTTAATTAAATATCTAC
>DAOVJL010000063.1 GCA_030673275.1 Sulfurimonas sp. | reverse complement strand
GCTTGGGCTTGGAAAGAAGAATCAGCCGAAATTATGACAGACCAGCTTCGAAAGATGGGTGTATCTCCAGCTTGGGAGCGTGAGCGTTTTACTATGGACGCCGGACTTCAAAAATCTGTTAAAGAGGCCTTTGTTCATCTTTACAATGAAGGACTTATAGTTCGCGGTAATTACATGGTTAACTGGTGTACACATGACGGTGCACTTAGTGACATTGAAGTTGAACACGAAGACCATAATGGTAAATTTTACCATATAAAATACCCATTTGCTGATGGAAGCGGCGCAGTGGAAGTTGCAACTACTCGTCCTGAGACATACTTCGGTGATACAGCAGTTATGGTTCATCCGGATGATGAAAGATATAAAAATTTAATCGGTAAAAAAATTAAATTGCCTCTAATTAACCGCGAAGTTACAATTATTGCAGATTCACATGTGGATATGGATTTTGGAACCGGTGTTGTTAAAGTTACTCCTGCACATGACCAAAATGACTACGAAGTTGGTAAGCGTCACGACTTAGAATTCATCACAGTATTTGATGAAAAAGGAATTCTAAACGATTACGCTGAAGAGTTTAAAGGCTTAGAGCGTATCGAAGCTCGTGACATTATTGTAAAAAGACTTGATGAAGAGGGTTTTGTTGTAAAAATAGAAGACCATAAACACCAAGTAGGACACTGTTACAGATGTAAAAATATTGTTGAGCCATATATCTCTAAACAGTGGTTTGTACGCAAAGAAGTGGCAGATAAATCAATCAAAAAAACAAATGAGGGTGAAGCTAAATTCTTTCCTCCACACTGGATAAACTCTTACAACTCTTGGATGGGTGAACTTCGTGACTGGTGTATCTCTCGTCAACTTTGGTGGGGACATCAGATTCCGGTATTTTACTGTGATGATTGTGACCATGAGTTTGCATCTCAAGAAGAACATCCTGAGGCTTGTCCAAAATGTGCTTCTAAAAATCTAACTCAAGACCCTGATGTTCTTGATACTTGGTTCAGCTCTGCTCTATGGCCTTTTTCAACTCTAGGCTGGGGTAATGGTGATACAGAGATGGATAAACTTTTTCAATCAGATGATATGAAAGATTTCTATCCAAATACTCTTCTAATAACCGGTTTTGACATCCTCTTCTTCTGGGTAGCCAGAATGATGATGATGGGTGAAAACTTTAATGGGCAACTTCCATTTAACCACATCTATCTTCATGCACTTGTTCGTGATGAAAAAGGCGAAAAGATGAGTAAGTCTAAAGGCAATGTAATTGACCCATTAGACATGATAAATAAATACAGTGCTGATATATTACGCTTTACTCTTGCAATATCTGCGGCTCAAGGTCGTGATATCAGAATGAGTACAGAAAAGCTGGAACAAAACCGTAACTTTACAAACAAACTTTATAACGCAAGTAAATATCTTCAAATGAATGTAGAGACCTTCCCTGATATGGCAGGTTTTTGTGTTGAGACTGATTTAGGTCGTTATATGATGAGTCGCTTAAATCTTGCTACAAAAGAGGTTCGTTCTAATCTAGAAGAGTATAAATTTAATGATGCTGCCTTAGTAATGTATAGATTTTTATGGAATGAGTTCTGTGACTGGGGTATTGAGTTAAGTAAGGCTGATAAAGGCTCCATTGTTGAGCTTGGTGCTATTTTTAAAGAGGCTATGAAACTTCTTCACCCATTTATGCCATTTATTACAGAGTATCTTTACCATGAGTTATCTGGAACTTCATTAGAGGACTCTGACTCTATTATGATTAAGAAATATCCTTTTAAAATTAAACAGCGTAAAGAAGAAGCAAAATTTGAGATTATTATGGATGCAATCGTATCTATTAGACGTGCGAAAGTTCTTGTTGATTTAGCTAATCAAAAAATAGAGCGTGCATTTGTAAAAATTGATGGCATATCAGATAAAGACAAAGAGATGATGCTTCCATTTATAACTAAACTTGCAAAGGTTGAAGTACTAGAGTTTACAGAGAATAAAATAGAAAACTCTGTTAGTGATATCGCTGATACATGTGAGACTTTCATACCAACTGATTCAATCGATTTAAGCTCTATCATCTCTAAACTTACTAAACAAGATGAAAAGCTTCAAAAAGAAATAGACAAAATTTCTAATATGTTAAATAATGAAAGATTTGTTGCAAATGCTCCTGAAGATGTTTTAGAGAAAAATCGTAGTGCATTAAGTGATGCAAAAATAAAACAGGAAAAAGTTTTAGAGCAGTTAAGCTCACTAAAGGGTTAACTAATTGTTTGATTTAAAAAAATACACATCAGCAAATATTAAAAATGATATTCTCTCCGGTCTTGTTGTAGCTGTTGCCTTAGTTCCTGAAGCTATTGCATTCTCATTTATCGCAGGAGTCAGTCCGATTGTCGGTCTTTACACTGCGTTTATCTTAGGACTTATCACTGCTCTTATCGGTGGTAAACCCGGTATGGTTTCAGGGGCAACTGGAGCAGTTGCTATCGTTCTAGTAGGACTAAGTCTTGAAGCAAGTGCACTTTTATCTGCTCAAGGTTTAGCTAAAGAAGCAATTGCTATGGGAGTTCTCCACTACATTTTACTTGCTACTGTAGTTGCAGGTCTTATACAAATAAGTATCGGCGCTTTAAAACTTGGTAAATTTATCCGTTTAGTTCCAACCCCTGCAATTCACGGCTTTGTTAATGGTCTTGCTATCGTTATTGGAACTGCTCAATTTAAATTTTTTGAGGGTCAAGGCTATATGATGTATATTTTAGTAGCCTTAACTATGGCTATAATGTATCTACTGCCAAAATTTACAAAGGCTATTCCTGCCGGTCTTGTTGCTATTGTAGTTGTTACACTTGGCGTTTACTTTACTCAGGCAGATACACTGCTTCTAAGTGGCTTAGACGATATGAGTAAGTATGCTGGACAACTTCCAACTTTTGGGATTCCTGACTATCTATTTTCTCTTGATGCTATCATCTTGGTTCTTCCATATGCGGTTATTGTTGCTATGGTAGGTATCATTGAGTCACTTCTTACTCTTTCTGTTTTAGATGAGCTTAGCAATACTCGTGGTTCAGCAAACAAAGAGTGTATCGCTCAGGGAACTGGAAATATCACTTGTGGATTCTTTGGCGGTATGGCTGGTTGTGCTATGATTGGTCAAAGTATCATCAACTACACTTCCGGTGGTATTGGAAGACTCTCGTCATTTGTTGCGGCTGTTGGACTCATAATCTTAGTTGTATCTATGAGTGGCGTTTTAAATGCCATCCCAGTTGCAGTTTTAGTTGGGATTATGTTTATGGTAAGTATCGGTACTTTTGAGTGGTCAAGCTTCTCTCGTTTAAGCCGTATGCCAAGAACTGACGCTTTTGTAATGGTTGCGGTTACTGTTATAACCGTTGTAGAAGATTTAGCTATCGCAGTTATAGCAGGTGTAATCATCTCTGCTCTTGCTTTTGCTTGGAAACATGCAAGAATAACTGCAAGAATACATGCCGAAGCAGACGGAACAAAAATTTATGAACTTGACGGTCCTCTGTTTTTTGGTTCTGCTACAACATTTGGAGATAATTTTGATATACCAAATGACCCGCCAAAAGTTGTAATAGACTTTAAAAATGCGAGAGTAATGGATTCATCCGGAGTAGAAGCGATTGATGCAATTACTAAAAAATATGAAGATAGCGGTAAAAATCTGCTTCTTCGTCATTTAAGTTCTGACTGTAAAGCCATACTGAAACAAGCTGGACCTCACTGCTCTTATGAAGAAGATGATCCAACTTACAAAGTTGCATACAACTACTAATTAAAATGTTGACATGTATCAATTTATCTACATGTCAACACTATTTTCTATATTTTTATTAAATTTCAAGACTATCATAATAATTTTATACTAAAATTAACATATGCAAAGTAAATCACTAAAGTTTAAAATATTATTTATTTTTATAATACCGATAGCAACTATCCTATATTTTTCTATTATTTCAGTTTTAAACGAGTACAGAAAATTACAAGAATCAAATATAATTAAAGACTCTGCACATATAACCAAAGGGCTAAGCAGTTTAATTTATAACATTCAAATAGAAAGAGGTTTAGGCTCCGGTTATATAGTTGCTACTGACAAATCAAAATATAAAGAGCAGCTTATAAAGCAATATAAAAAAAGTGATGATTCTTATAAATATTTAATTGATAAACTAAAAGACCACTCAAATAAAAAAATAAAACACAAAAGTCATTCAGTTATTCAAGATACAATAAAAGAATTGAATAAAATAAATGATATAAGAGAAGCTGTAAAGAACTCAAGTATAAATTTTAATAATCTAATTAAATACTATGCAAATATAAATGCAAAACTAATATTAGCAATAAAATTATTTAATTCTGTTCATGATAAATCTAATATTAACACATTAGCTATTATAAAATTAGAAATACTTAAAGAATACGCTGGTTTAGAACGTGCATATATTTACAATCAGCTCATTGGCGGTATCAAGCCAAAGTTTGCATATAGCATGGAACAATTACATATCAATCAACAAAATACAATTTACGAATTTTTAAAAAGTGCTTCTGCTGAATCTTTAAATATTTATAATTCAATCTTTTCAAAAGAAATCCAAAATAATTTGCAACTTTGTAAAAACGACATAGCTCAAGAATACCTAAATACACAAAATGCTTTAATATGTTTCAATGCAAGTACAAAATATATAGAGATGTTTAACAAAATATCCAAAAAGATATTTTCAAATTATATTTTAAAAACAGAAACTCTTGGTGCAGATGCATTAAAATCATTATACCTTACTACCTTCCTATGGCTGGTATCACTCATATCTCTTCTTATCTTACTCTTTATATCAAAAAGAACTCTTATTAAAAATGAGAGAAATATCAATAAGCTTAGAATTGCTTCTTATGCCTTTGAAGCTCAAGAGGCGATGATTATTACTGATACAGATGCTAAAATATTAAAAGTAAATAACTCATTTACTGAGATAACCGGTTATAGTTCAGAAGAAGCAGTAGGAAAAAATACAAAATTTTTAAAATCTTCAGAACATGACCCACTTTTTTTTGAAAATATGTGGAATGATGTTTTAACACATGGACAATGGCAAGGTGAAATATATAATAAACGAAAAAATGGTGAAATATTTCCAGAGAGACTCTCAATCACAGCGATTAAAGATGATAATGATAAAACAACTCACTATATTGCTCAATTTATAGACTTATCTGATATTAAAAAAGCTCAACTAGCAGCGGAACATCAGGCAGATCATGATTTTCTAACAAATCTTTTAAATAGAAAATCATTAATGCAAAGAATAAATGAGGAGTTTGGTAAAGCTGTGAGACATAACTTTAAACATGCTTTTCTTTTTATAGATTTAGACAACTTTAAAGCTGTCAATGACAACTATGGACATAATATCGGTGATATGCTCATTATTGAAGTATCAAAACGCCTCAATAAATCCATAAGAGATGGAGATATTTTAGCTAGACTGAGTGGTGATGAGTTTGCTATTGTTCTTTTAAATCTTAACAAAGATATAGATACAGCTGCAAAAGAAGTTAGCGGTATATCTGATAAAATTCTGCAAGTTATCTCTGATGAATTTATACTCGAAAACAATATTATAAATGTAAGTTCAAGCATAGGTATAAAAATATTTCCCAATAATGAGAAGAGTGTCCAAGATGTAATTACACATGCAGATACGGCAATGTATAGAGCAAAAAGTAAAGGAAAAAACCAATTTGTTTTCTTTGATAAAGAGATTGAAACTAAACTATTAGAGTTTTCATTTATTGCCCAAGAGATTAAAGATGGACTTGATAATTCTCAATTTGAGATGTATTATCAACCAAAAGTTCACACAATTACCGGAAAAATAGATGGAGCTGAGCTACTTATAAGATGGAATCATCCTACAAAAGGTCTTGTTTTTCCAGACTACTTTATCGAAGTTGCGAACAAAACAAAATCTATATATAAATTTACAACTCTAGCTTTAACTACCGCTTGTAATTTTATCAATTCAAATAAAACTTTTACAGGAAGTTTATCAATTAATGTATCTGCTAAAGAACTATTATTCTCAAACTTTGAAGAGAAAGCTATAGATATTATATCTACTGCTAAAATTAATCCATCACAAATAGAAATAGAGATAACGGAAGATGATTTAATAAAAGACTTTGATATAGCGATAAGAAAAATAAAAATATTACAAAAATTTGGAATTCAAATTACAATTGATGATTTTGGAACAGGATATTCATCTATTAAATATCTTCAAAAATTACCTATAGATACTATTAAAATAGATAAAAGCCTACTAGATGATTTATCATGTTCCAAAAATAAAGAGCTTTTAAATATAATGATTAGTATAGGAAAAACATTTAATATAAAAATAATTACAGAAGGCATAGAAGATAAGTCACAGTTGGAATTTGTCATAGAGTGTGGTTCGCAGGAATACCAAGGATACTACTTCTCTAAAGCAGTTGATGAAAGCAGTTTTATAAAACTACTAACTCAGAATTAGGCTCTCCAAAATAGTACCCTTGAGAGTACTCTATGCCTAACTCTTCAATTTTTTCTTGTACCTCTTTAGAGTGAACAAACTCAGCTATTATTTTGATACCGCTTCTTCTACAGAGTAATATTATCACTTCAACAATAAGCAGGCTCTTCTCATCAGTTAAAATATTTTTTATAAATGAACCATCTATTTTTAGGTAATCAGGTGAAAACTCTAAAAGTCTAGAGAAGTTTGAACTTTGAGAACCAAAATCATCAATTGCTATTTTAAAACCCTTATCTCTTAATGAATTAAGCTGAGACATTGTCTCAACGGCATTAAGAGTATCAATATCT
>DAOVJL010000016.1 GCA_030673275.1 Sulfurimonas sp. | reverse complement strand
ATATGCTAATACAAGGCTTAATTACGCAGAAGCAGTAGCTTCAAGTGGTTTAAACGTAGTAGTAGTGTATCTGCTATAATGCCCATAGAGAGCTAAAAAGAAGAGCAATCTTGCACAGAATTTTTCATCATCGTAGCTATAGCTATTATTCAAAAAAAGTTCTGCACAGTTTTACCCTTCTTTTTGACTCTGAGGATGCAAGGGTTTTTAGAGGTGCCCTTTATATTTAAACTACTTCTTTTTTTTAGACTTTTTCTCTGCTTTATCTTTTTTCTTATAACCTTTAACATCTTTTTTAACATCTTGCTTAAGCTCTTTTTTCAGTATAGCCTTTAGCTCTTTTTTCACAATTTTTTTAACTTTTTTCTTATCCATCATAATAAATCCTTCACTTTATTTTCTATATCATAGTTCACTATTGCTTAAACTATTATAATATTTATATATCATCAATAATATTCATCATACGCTTGTAGTGATCACCATGCCAATAAATACGACTACATGTAGGACAGATTTCAAACTCTGAAAAATATAGTTTTACTTTTTTCGGAATTTTATCCTCAACCTTACCTTTTTCAACACTTTGAAGCTGGGTATTACAGATTATACAACGACCAGTAAGTTCATAACTTTTAATTTTGAAATGTTCTTGAAGTGCTTTTAGTTGCTCCAAGTTATCAACCGCTTCAAGATAAAAAGTTGGTGCTTTTTCACGCTCATGTAAAGCTCTGTCTCGTGTTAAGATAATACGTTCTTCTTTATCGGCAAGCTCAATAAGATCATTATCATCAATTGTGTTAAAATATAGAGTATCAAATCCCATCACTCTTAGGTACTTAGCAAGTTTTCCAAGGTGGCAATCGGCAATAAATATAGGTGCACTTTCTGTCTTCATACCAATATTGTATCTAATTTTTACAATCTAAAAAGAGTTTTAAAAGTGCTATGTGTTATACTCAAAACTATGAAGCGTATATTTTTGGCTCTTAAAGCACAAATAGATGAATATGACAAGCTCCAATCAGACTTTGAAGGACTTATAAAAGGTCGTTGGGTACCAGAGAAAAATCTACATGTGACTGTGTGCTTTTTTGGCGATGCCTATGAAGTTGAAGAGATACTTGAAAAGATGCCGCCACTATCCGAGAAGATTGAACAGCTGGAGTTAAATTCCTTAGGCTACTTTGAACATAACAATATACTCTATACCAAAGCTAAAAGCCAAAAACTGGAGATGTTACAATCATCTATAAGTAATGTCTTCTCCCTGCCAAATTCAAAACCCTTTATTCCACATGTTACACTTATGCGTATAAAAGATATAATTGATAAAAAAGCTTTTAAACAGATGTTAAACAATTATGAAAGCAAAAGTATTGGTGTAGTTGAGTCAAGATTTGAACTTATGCAGAGCCATATACTACATCCAGGAGGGGCGAGATATGAATCTATTAGAAAATATTGAGCCAATCCTTCAATCACTTGGTGGTCTAGGGCTATTCTTGCTCGGTATCATTATTATGACAGATGGTCTTGGTAATCTAGCAGGTAATACTATGCGCTCGGCACTAATGCGTTTTACCCATTCTCCCATTAGTGGTGCCGTTACTGGAATGATTACAACTATAGTTTTAAGGTCTTCTAGTGCGACTACAGTCGCTACAGTTGGTTTTGTAGGAGCTGGACTAATTGGCTTTTCTGAATCTTTAGGCATAATCTTTGGTGCAAATATAGGTACAACCTTTACAGGATGGATTGTCGTTTTGCTTGGCTTCAAACTACAACTCGGTAATATCATGATGTTGTTTCTGTTTTTAGGTGCCTTGCTACGCCTTTTTGCAAATGGTCGCCTTGCAACTTTTGGATATGTTTTAGCCGGTTTTTCAATAATTTTTGTCGGTATTGCTATGATGCAAGATGGGATGGGAACTTTTGCCAACTTTATAAATCCTGATATGCTTCCGCCAGACACATTTACAGGACGACTAAAATTAGTTGCTATGGGAATAATTTTCACAGCTATAACCCAATCATCAAGTGCCGGTGTGGCAGTTGCACTAAGTGCTCTTTTTGCCGGAGCAATCAACTTTGAACAAGCAGCAGCTATGGTGATTGGTATGGATGTAGGTACTACAATTACAGCGGCACTTGCTACTATTGGACAATCTGTAGAAGCTCGTCGGACTGGCTTTTCACATGTCATATATAATATTATGACTGCAATCGGTGCATTTTTTCTTATTACCCCTTTTACGATAGCTTTAGAGAGTTTTTTCCCAACCGCACTTTCTGATAATGCAGAGATATCTCTCGTCGCTTTTCATACTACTTTTAATTTTATCGGTCTTATCATTGTTTTACCATTTACAAATAATTTCGCTCATCTAATGACTAAACTAATTCCAGCAAAAAAACCACTGTTTACCAATACATTGGACACTATACTGCTTGAACAACCGCCAATAGCACTAACTGCTGTTCAAAACAGCATCCATACAGAAATAGTCGCTCTGCTAAGTCATGTAAATGCAATATTAGGTGATTCTAAAAGCACTCGTGTAGATATGAATGCTCTTCAAAAAGAGCTTAATAAAACCCATGCTTATATTGACCAAATATCATTAGAGAGTGAATCTGGTGCACAATGGGAGAGGCTGGTTGCAATGATCTACACACTTGACCATATGCAGCGACTTCATGAGAGGTGTGAAGAAGATGAGAACCGGGCAATAACACTTCAAAACTCTGAACGTTTTAAAAAAGAGCGTGATATTATAATTTCATCTATAAGCTCAATTATTGAAGCTGTTGAGTTAAAACAGTGGCACAGAATGTATAAACTATCATACAAAACGAAGGCTGTTTTATACATGCATCTAAAGCCATATCGCCAGACGATAATAACGCAAATTGCACGAGGAGAAATAGATGTACAAAAAGGCACAGACTACCTTGAAAGTATACGATGGCTCAAACGGGTAAGTTGGCATATAACTCGCATTGCATATCACTATGAAGAAGCACTTCTTGCTACAGGAAAATAGTATTTTTATTGTTTTAGAAAGACTATTTATTAATTATTTTAAGCCATACACATCAGCATCAAAAACATAAAAACATAAAAAAACAACTTATAGGTACATTCATTCTATTATGATATTACTTACGCTATAATCATAAAATTACGACATTAGGAATAAAATATATGAAGTCAAAAATACTTCTTATCCTGCTGATAACAACCCTGGTTGATGCGCAAGATCTTAAAACCACATTAGGTGAAATTTTATCAACAAATCCAATTATTTTAGAAAGACTCAAGAATTATAACGCTACAAAAGAAGATATAACTACTGCGAAAGCAGGCTACCACCCTAAAATTGATCTATCTATTGGCGTTGGTAAAGAAGATGGTAAAACAGCATCTGGCGAAGAGTTTGATTACAGTGTTTATCAAAACTCTCTCTCTTATACTCAAAATCTTTTTAAAGGTTTCCAAACAAAATATAGAGTAGAACAACAAGAAAGCAGAACAGTAGCAGCAGCTTATAGCTATATAGAAAAAGTAAATGATACATCTTTTGAGTTAGTAAACACTTATCTTCAAGTTATAAAAAATATAGAACTTCTCAATATACAAAATGAAAATGTTGCAATAAATACAGAAATATTTAAAAAAGTACAAAAACTTTATGCCGCAGGTTTAACAACTCTTTCAGAAGAAAATAAAATAGAAGCATCTCTTTCTCTTGCAAAAAGTAACTATGTTGTTCAAGAAAACACCTTGCTGGACGTTAAATACAATCTACATAGGGTACTAGGACGACATCTTGATGCAGATAATATGAGTAGACCAGAACCAAATATAGTTTTTCCGGTAAATATTGAAGAGGCAACACTTTTTGCAATGCAAAACAACCCATCCTTATTAGTTGGTAAACATAATGTTCAACTAGCCCAAGCGACATATCAAGAAAAAAAATCACCATTTTATCCATCAGTAGATCTGGAAATATCTAAAACAATGAATAAGAACTTAAGTGGTATTGAAGGCAAATATGACAACTTAAAAGCGATGGTATATTTAAAATACAACCTCTTTAATGGTGGTGCAGATAAAGCAACTCTACAAAAAAGCATAAGTTCTATTCATAAGGAAGTACAAATAAAAAATGAATTGAGACGTGAAGTAATTGAAGGTCTTAGCCTATCATGGGTAGCAAAAGAAAAACTTACTGATCAACTTGAACATCTTCAATCATACAAAAAGTTTGCAATAAAGACTCTAACACTTTATTCAAAAGAGTATGATTTAGGTCGTCGTTCACTTTTAGATTTATTATCTGCTCAAAATGATTTTATTGCAGCAAAGGCCCAGATTATCAATACTGAGTACAGTATATTATTTGCAAAATATAGAATTTTAGATGCAATGGGGACATTAGTTTCAACAATTATCGAAAATACTAATGCTATATATGCAAATGTAGGACTAAATGGTAATATTCCAGATAATATTGATACTCTTCCTATATCATATGATGTGGACAGAGATTTGATTGTTGATGAGCTGGATATCTGTAACAACTCTTTATCTTATGAGATGAGAAGTTTGCGTGGATGTAAATCAATTTTTGAAGATACTCAGCGTATAGAGAGATACGATGGTTTTTTATTTAAAAAAGAGAGTGCAGAACTTACTGTAGCTGGTCAAAATAGATTAGATAACTTAATCCTTCAAATAGGACCTTATGGTTGGAAACATTTAAAATTTGATATACTTGGTAATGTTGATAACAATACCATGTCACAAGAAAAAATTCTTCTTTTATCTAAGCAAAGAGCGCAAGTAATGAAGGATAAACTAGTTTCGGCCGGTGCAATTGAGACAAATATACTAACTCATGCAAAAGAAAATAAAGCGCCTATGTTTAGTCGTGAATCTCATGAATCTATAAGTTTAAACAATCGTGCTGATATAGTAGTTAAAAAACTAAAACAATAAAATAGTGAAGGAAACAGATGCTTTTAACAAGTATTGATAATCTAAAAATGGATTCCCTGCTGGATTGTTTGGTAATTTTTACAAAACTTTATCATAAACCTTTTTCTGCGGAAGCGTTAATTGCCGGATTACCAATAGAAGTAGGAAAAGATTCACCTGAACTTTTTTCAATTGATAATGCTAAAGGTCTTTTCTCTCGTGCGGCTGAGAAAGCTGGACTAAAATCATCTCTGGTTAGGCGACCACTTTCACAAATCTCCCCATTACAACTTCCTATGATTATTTTATTATCAAATCAAGGTGCTTGTATTTTAGATAGATTTAGTGAAGATGGAACTCAAGCAAAAATAATTATGCCAGCAGAAGAAGCTATTGAGCAATGGGTCGAAATGGATGTTCTTCAAGATGAACACATCGGTTTTGGCTTTATGATAAAAAAAGCATTTGAGTATGATGATGAAAACAGAAGAACTCTGCACTTAAAACAAAAACATTGGTTTTGGAGTACCCTAAAATTATCCGCATCAACATATAAAGATGTTTTATATGCTTCGCTACTTATAAATCTTTTTGTGCTGGCTTCCCCACTTTTTACAATGAATGTATATGATAGAGTTGTTCCAAACAATGCTATAGAGACTCTTTGGGTATTTGCTATTGGTGTTAGTATAGTTTATGTAATTGATACCTTTTTGAAGTTTACTAGAACCTACCTGCTAGAGAGTGCTGCAAAAAAGAGTGATGTCATCATGTCATCTATTATTTTTGAAAAAGTACTAGACCTTAAGATGGAGTACCACCCAGCTTCTGTTGGTTCATTTGCAAGCAATATAAAAGATTTTGATAACATTAGAAGCTTTTTAACAAATGCTACTATGGCTGCTATAATTGACCTACCTTTTGCAATAATATTTCTACTGGTTATTGGGTATATTGGTGGAACAATTGTTATGATTCCAATAGCAACTATGTTTTTTATACTTACTTATGCATTTTTGATCAAAAAACCTCTTCAAGAGAGCATAGAGAGTACACATGAAGCGAGTGCCAAAAAGAATTCTATCCTTATTGAGACTCTAAATAACATTGAAACATTAAAAACTCTCGGCACTGTAAATCAAGCACAGTGGAAATGGGAAGAATCAACTGGAGAGATAGCAGGCAAAAGTCTTAAATCACGTCTTTTATCATCTTCAATTCCAACTATTACCCAACTATTTATTCAGCTAAATACTGTAATGGTAATAGTTTATGGAGTTTACCTGATTCAAGAGTTTGAACTATCAATGGGTGGACTAATTGCTATAGTAATTCTTACATCAAGAACATTAGCTCCAATGGGACAAGTTGCAGCCCTTCTTACAAACTATGAAGACACGAAAACGTCTTATGAAACACTAAATGAGATAATATCTCAACCAAGTGAGAGACCTAGCGGTAAAAAGTTTGTTGAGAGACCTGATTTCAGTGGTCATATAGAGTTTGTAGATGTAACTTTTTCTTATCCAAATACTGACATACCAGCCCTTAAAAATGTATCTTTTACTATAAATGCTGGTGAACATGTAGCGATTATAGGTCGTATTGGTTCTGGAAAAAGTACAATACAAAAACTCATATTAGGTCTATACGAACCTGATTCAGGACAGATACTAATTGATGGAATAGATATAAAACAAATCGATCCAGCAGATTTAAGAAAAAATATTGGCTATGTTTCTCAAGATATAATGCTGTTTCGTGGAACAGTAAAAGAAAATATTACTTATTGTGCAACTCATGCTAGTGATGCTGCCATGATTAGAGCTGCACAGATAAGTGGAACTTCTGAATTTATTAAAAAGCATCCTAAAGGCTATGAAATGCCTATTGGAGAGAGAGGACAAGGACTATCCGGCGGTCAGAGACAGAGTATTGGAATTGCTCGTGCTTTTTTAATTGAAACTCCTATTATGTTAATGGATGAACCTAGTAATGCAATGGACCAACTAACAGAGTCTAAACTTTTAAAGAGTATGTCAAAAAACTTAAAAGAAAAAACGGCTATATTTGTGACTCAAAAAATGACTCTGCTAAGAATTGTAGATAGGGTAATAGTTATGAATGAAGGCAGACTTTTTATTGATGCACCAAAAGATGAAGCACTAATTCAGCTACAAGGTAAAGGTAAAGCTAATGTCTAAGGAAAGAACATTGAAAAAAGGTGATAAACCTATAGAGTATACAAAAAACGACTATAGTTTTATGAACAGCCTTAGTGCTGCAGTTTTAGAACAGACTCCTTCCAAAATGAGCAGAGTAATAAAAATATGGCTTATTACTGTTGTAGCTTTTTTAACTTGGGCATCTTTAGCCCAAATAGATGAAATAACAAGAGGCAATGGAGATGTTATACCTTATGGTCAAAATCAAATAATCCAAAATCTTGAGGGTGGTATTGTTGAATCCATTTTAGTTGAAGAGGGGCAAACTGTTAAAACAGGAGAAGTGATTTTAAAAATCAATAATGCCAAATCCACATCTATATCTCGTACTAATGAGATGAAATATTATGAACTAGAAGCAAAGAGATTAAGGCTTTATGCAGAAGCTAATTCTCTACCTTTTAAAGCTCCTAAAGTAGAGGATGAAGAGTTAAGAGCCCAAATAAAACTATCAGAAAATTTATACATTTCAAATAAAAAAGAGTTTAATGCAAAAGACAATTCATTTATAAATCAAATAGAGCAGAAAACACAGACGTATAAAGAAGCAAGTGCGAAAGTAAAATCTCTTAAAAAATCTCTAGAGTTTGTAACAGAAGAGATACAGATGACTGCTCCCATGGTAAGAGAAGGTATAAAATCAAAGGTTGATTTTTTAAAACTTAAAAGAGAAGCAAATAGTATAGAGAATGATATAGAGGCTGCAAAGCTTTCTCTACCTCGGTTAAAATCTGCCATTAATGAGTTTAAAAACAAAAGACAAGAGTCAAAACAACTGTTTATTAATACAGCCAAAAAAGAGTTAAATGAAGTAATTGCCGAGATTTCTAGGCTTAAAACTCAACAGATTGCATTTAGTGATCAAGTTGATAGAACCATGGTAAAGTCACCTGTAGATGGTATTGTTCAAAAACTATTTGTAAATACAGTCGGCGGGGTTATTCAACCAGGTGCTGATTTAGTAGAAATTGTTCCAACAAATAAAAAACTTTTCTTAGAGATTAAAATAAAGCCAAGTGATATTGCTTTCATTCACCCAGGCGCAGAAGCTAAAGTAAAAGTATCTGCATATGATTTTGCTATACATGGTGGATTGATTGGTAAAGTTGTAAATATTTCACCAGACACAATTACAGATAAAAAAGAAAATACTTTCTATCTTATACATGTAACTACTGAAAAAAATTATTTAGGAACACAAGAGCATCCTTTAAAAATTATACCCGGTATGACCGTTAATGTAGATATTGTAACAGGACAAAAAACTGTTATGCAGTACATACTAAAACCTATACTAAAATCAAAGCAGTATGTTTTTACTGAGAGATAAAGTGAAAATAATATTTTTTAGCTCAAACATTGATATTATCGATGAATGGAAAGAGAGACATAATATTGAAAACTCAACTACATGTTATGACATTAACTCTCTAAACAATAAGCTAGAAGGTGATAAACAAATTATTGTAATAGCTGATTATGACAGTGTAGCTTCAGAAGTCAACAGTCTGATATCTTCAGGTTTAATTCCAAATCACTTAATAGTTTTAGAAAAAGAACCATCTGTAGTAACAGGAAAAATATTAATACTTCGTGGAGCAAAAGCATATGGAAACTCAAGAATGCTCTCGCATCACTATGCCCAAATGCTTAAAACTGTTACTGAGGGTAATGTTTGGACATATCCAGAGTTAACAGCTACACTAGCTAAAGCTACTAAAAAAACTCCAATAAGCAGTGATGCAAAAGAGCTAATAGAAAGTAGACTATCAGCTAAAGAAGAGAAAGTGGTTTATCTCATACTTGAGGGGCTAACAAATAATGCTATAGCATCAGAACTTGATATTACCACTAGAACAGTAAAAGCACATGTAAGTTCGATTTTCTCAAAATTACATGTTAATGACAGAGTATCTTTAATTCTACTCTTAAAATAGTTTTACACACTAATCAATCATCTTGTCAAACATTGAAAAATAATAGTTTGTCATATTAGTTGTATCTTCACCTTCAAAGGGTAATGGTCCAGCCATTTGATTTACTTCAAAAAAAACTACCTTACCATCTTTTGTATATGCAAATTCCAGACAACCTGTGTCATAACTCATATCTTTCATTATTGACTTTGCTATCTTAGATGCATTCTCGAAGACCATAGAGTCTGTTTTAACTTCTAACCATTTAACTGAAATATTTTTATATATTTGTATATTATCTCTTTCATATACATCAATATCACCACTATTAACACGCTGTTTTATAGAAAATACTGTTTTTTTACGTCCATGATTTGTAAAATAACATCTATATTCATTTACAATATCAACCGCACTTGTTATGAACACTTCTCTAGTTTTTATTTTATGTGCATTAAGTATTGAGGTAATAGATTCTAATTGATTATCTTTTGACAAATCTTTAAATATTACACCTTTACCTTCTTGAATACAATCTTGTTTAAAAACTATCTTATCACCAAGATTATCTTTTAAAAATTTGATAAAAACAGGATAATCTCTTGGAGTAATATTAAAAGGTATTATAAAATCACCTAGAAGCTCTTCTCTTCTATGATATAACTCAGCAAAGGCATATAGTTTATTCATACAACCTACATTGTACATTGTCTGCATGTTTGGTTTAGCTAATTTGCCACCACTCTGTTCTAAAATAATTTTTAAAAACTTATAAAATGGATGGGCAAATGATTCTCTAAAAGATATAAAGCATAAATTTTTGATGTCAATTTCTACTATCTTGTCACCAACTATTCTAAATAATTTTTCGTTATATATAAATAGAGCATTGTTGTACCAAAATACTGTTGAAATTTTTTTTTGTTTAAGATAATTCACCATTAAATAAGGCTCAATTATTGGAGCCTCATTAAACATAGTTTTAGGATCTAAATTATTTTTACCAGTCTTTGGATAATACTCCCACATCTCAGCCGGTGAAATATGTTGTAAATGCGAGAATTTAGAAAACTTATCATAAACATCTCTTGACATAACATCAAGAGAGATAATCGATCTTTTAATATTTTTATTCATTTATAACCTTAAAAGCACGTATGTAGAGGAAGTATTGTAGCAAGAATAGAGTAAAACATAGCAAAGATAAGAGCCACCTTTAAAAGATGACCCATTATGCTTAACTAACATCTACATCTATTTGTGTATCTATAGTAAGAGTAACTGTTTCATCAGCAACACTAGAATATACATCATATGAAGTATCATCCAATTCAATTGTTTCACCAAGTACAAACTCTTCATCATTAAGATGAATAGTATCCGCATCATCACCTTCAATTTTTATATCGATATTTCCACTATCATCTGCTGTTTCTAAAACATCTTCAAGTGCGATTGTCAAGTCTTGTGCACCACTATTAAGATTAATAGTATCTAATCCTCTCATATCTTCTTCAATTGTAGCAAAATCCACCTCACCTTCTCCAGTCATACTTAAGTCTGTACTTGCTGGAGTGTTTATTACTTCTTCTATTGCATCTGTGGTATCTTCATCTGTTGTTTGCTCTTCTACCGCATCTGTTGTTGCTTCTGATACCGCATCTGTTGTTGATTCAGGTACTCCGTCAACTGCGTCTGTTGTTGCTTCAGGCACTTCATCGACTGCATCTGTTGTTGCTTCAGGTACTCCGTCAACTGCATCTGTTGTTGCTTCTGGCACTTCATCGATTGCATCTGTTGTTGATTCAGGTACTCCGTCAACTGCATCTGTTGTTGCTTCAGGCACTTCATCGATTGCATCTGTTGTTGCTTCAGGTACTCCGTCAACTGCGTCTGTTGTTGATTCAGGCACTCCGTCAACTGCATCTGTTGTTGCTTCAGGCACTCCGTCAACTGCATCTGTTGTTGCTTCAGGCACTCCGTCAACTGCATCTGTTGTT
>DAOVJL010000030.1 GCA_030673275.1 Sulfurimonas sp. | reverse complement strand
TGGTTTAATTGGCTTTGTAACAAAAAGATTGGCTCCAACTTTATAAGCGGAGTTTTTATCATCCTCTTTCTCTTGTGTTGTTACCATAATTATTGGTACTAATTTATGATTATCCTGTTTTCGTAAATCTGCTATAAATGAGTAACCATCCATAATAGGCATATTTACATCAACGAGATACAAATCAATATCTGCGTCTAAGCTCTTCTCTAACGCTTCCATACCATTTTCTGCTTCCACTATTTCCACACCCATAGACTTAAGTATAGAACCATGATAGTTTCTAACTGTTTTTGAATCATCTACAACCATAACTTTCATCATAATATCTCCTAAAAAAATTCTATCTCATTTTCATCTGCATGATTATTTGCAAATTTTCCTGAAAATCTATCTTTTTTATCTTTTGCTTCGCCCAAAGCTAAACTCAATTTTTCTTGTAATTTATTCATACTATCTACAGCTATATCTTCATCTGTTTTATATGAATGATTAAATCTATCAATGTTATTTTGAACACTGTCAATAGCTTCTATAATTGCTGTTAACTGTTGAGAAATTACATCTTGATATTGAAGAGCTGAGGCTACGTTATCATCTATTTCAAGATTATTGCTTTCTATAAAACTACTAATCATCAATAAAGACTCAGAAGATAAACCTATGGCATCTTTTTGAACTTCTTTAATATGTGTTAATAAATCATAAACCGAATCTAATATAAGCATTTCATCAACCTCTATGCTGGTAGTCTTAGAACTCTAGTAATCGCTTGTTTTAACTGTGCCGGGTTAAATGGCTTAACTATCCATCCAGTAAGTCCTAATGCTTTACCTTTTTCTTTAAGCTCTGCTTTTGTCTCCGTTGTTAACATAAGACATGGTGTTCTACTGGTAGAAGCCTCTTTTCTTAAAGCTTCTAAGAACTCCAAACCATTCATTACAGGCATATTAAGGTCTGTAATAATCAAATCAGGTGTCATACCAGCTTGAATCTCTGCTAAAGCAACTTGAGCCTCTGTGTACTGTTTTACCTCTATCGGCATACTGTTTGTAACCATTCTGGTTGACGCTAAAGCTGTCTCACTATCATCTACAAATATTACTAATGGCATATTATTCTCCTTAATTTTACTTCATAAAATGAAGGGAACCCCTTCATCTGTTTTATCACGCCAAAGGAAGTAATTCCTTTGACTACGCTAACGCTTAGTTTCCTTCGGCAGGAAGCCTACGCAACTAGTTGCTTATTCATCCTTATTTTTGATAAATTAAAGTACTGTCTATCTTTTTTGCCTTAAAGACAGAGACAATACGACTCATATATTCAGCATGCCCTAAAAGAACATAACCACCTGGGTTTAACATGTCATAAAACGTCATTGCAACCTCTTTTCTTGATGCATCATCAAAATAAATAAGCATATTTCTTGAAAATATTACATCAAATTTTCCAAGTTTTCTCATCTGCTCTTTATCAAATATATTTGCAACTTGAAAATCAACACTTCCATGAAGATCTTCAATAAGCTCATAACCTAAACTTTTTTTCTTAAACCACTTAGCTAAAATTCCTTTTGGAATAGCATGAATTGAACGCTCTGTATATTTTGCTTTTTTAGCTTTTTCAATCACCGTTGAATCGATATCTATACCAACAACTTCTATATCTCTTTTTTCAACTATATCTGCCTCTTCCAATATATGAAGTATCATAGAGTAAGGCTCTTCTCCAGTTGAACATGGTGATGACAATATTCTAATTGGCTTAGATGCCGGTAATACTTTATGAAGTTCTGGCAATATTTTATCTGCTAAGACTTCAAATTGATCTTTTTCTCTAAAAAAATAAGTCTCGTTTACTGTTACAGCATTCATCAACTCCTGAAACTCTTCTCCCTCTTTATCATCAAAACGAAGTTTAAAAAAATATTTTCTAAAATCAGCTACCTCTAGCTCTGCTGAACGTAAATTAATATATTTGGATAATTTATCAAAGTGCTTATCTTCTTCTAAATATATACCGCTCTTTCTATAGATAAACTCACCCATCTTTAAAAAATTTTCTTTTGATAAAAGGCTTGACATCTACATTATCCCTTAATCATCTTGATTGCACCATCAACTGCAAAGTTTGCATATACATCATCTTTAAATCTCTCTTTTAAAGATTCAAGCAGTCCTATATCTTCTACTTCCCCTATTTCACCCATATAATCAACTGCCGTCATTGCAACATTTATATCCTCTTCATTTTCTAAAAGTTCAACTAACATATCTCTAGATTCAGGAAAATTAACATCACCTAAAACATTAATAGCAAAAATTCTCAAATCTCTATCATCACCTATTAAAAATTTAACTATATAATATTTTATCGCAGTACCAAAATCTCTCAATATTGAAATACCTAGATTTCTAATATATGCATTATCCAACTTTAAAAGTTCCATAATTCCCTCAATAGGAGCTTCATCTGGATCCATTGCAGATAGTACACTTGCTATTTTTGTCAAAACATTCTTTTCTCTCTCTTCTTGAGCTATTAAAGATAAAAGATACTCCGGACCACCTTCAAAATTTACAATCTCTTCTACTGCATAATCTTTTTTACTCGGGTCTGTATTAGCCTTACAATAAGCCTGTGCATCTTCTAGTGTAGTAAATTTTGGTAACTCTTCAATCTTTTGTTCAACATGTTTTTTTATTAAAGCCATCTAATCCTCCATCTATTTCAATGTAGTAATTTTTTTTAAAATTTGTATAAAATCAAGCTGTTCAGATACACCACCGCTATCATATGCAACTTTAGGCATTCCATATACAGTTGCACTCTCTTCACTCTCACCCAATGTGTATGCACCGGCTTTTTTAAGTTCAACCATACCCTTTGCACCATCATCACCAATACCGGTTAACAGGACTCCAATAAGTTCAGTTGCTTTAAAAATCTTAGAAGCACTTATCATCATATCATCAACACTTGGATGAAAATAACTCTCACCCTTATTAGTATCTTCTTTAATAACGATTTTGCCAGAACTCTTCCTTGCAAAATTCATATGAATTCCACCACGGGCAATATATATATTACCCGGTAAAAGTTCCATATTTTGAGAAGTTTCATGTACATTAAGTACACTTGCACGATCAAGTCTAGAAGCAAAAGATTTTGTAAATTGTTCCGGCATATGCTGAACTATACAAACTGGATACTTATAGTTTGCAGGAAGTGCAGCACAAATCTGCTCAATCAGACCTGGTCCTCCGGTAGAAGCACCTATTAAAACAACTTTTTCAATATCTCTGCTGTCAGCTGTTTGTTCAACTATTTCACTTACTGGTACATTTGGCTTTTCTCTTTGTACTAGTTTTATATTTCTATTTTTCAGTCTTCTTTTTGGTATACGACTAAGAGATTTAACTTTTTGTAATATCTCTTCTCTATTCTCTCTTTTACCAACATTCAAAGTTCCTGGCTTAGCTATATAATCAATAGCACCCAAATCAAGTGCATCCATAGTGATACTGGCATCTGCTGTAGTCAGTGAACTAACCATAAGTATAGCTGTTGGCTGTTTTTCCATAATCTGTTTTACTGCTTTTATACCATCCATAACAGGCATATTTATATCCATAGTTATTACATCATATTGCATAGCAGTCGCTTTATCTACTGCTTCTTGTCCATTCTTTGCAACATCTATATCAAAATCAAGTGTTGATATAATCTCAGTCAGTTGTTTTCTAACTAGTGCTGAGTCATCAACGATTAATACTTTCTTAGCCACTATACTTCCTTACTTGAGACTACTTTTTCTATATCCATAGATAAGACTAGTCTTTCTCCATTATCTAAATGTAATACATTTGTAAAAAGCTCATCATCCTGTTCTTTTAGTTCATCAGCTTTTATATCTAAAATATCGCTGATACTATCTACAATAAAACCTATTTTACTTTCATTTATATCACATACAATAATCTTTGAATCTTCATTGATTTTTGTTGGTATATTCAGCTTTTTAAACAGAGATACTATAGTAACTATTTGACCTCTTATATTTATAATGCCATCCACATCATTATTTGTATAAGCAACTTTTGTTGAGTTAACAATATCAATAATTTCAGCTACACATGAAACATCAAAAGCATATTCTTTATCTGCCAGTTTAAATACTATAACTTCCATTACACTGTCATCTTTAACTTCAGATTCTAAAGTTTTGCTTTTAGATTCTATGTATGCTTGATTGTTTTTAAATATAACCTCTAAAATATCTTTATCAAAAAATGAGATTAAAGAGTTATCATCATGGATAACTCCAGAAATTTTATTATCTTCAAAACTCTCTCTCATATACTCTATATCTTTAGTTAAAATACTTTTAATATCAATAATATTATCTACCAACAACCCTATTGTCTCACCATTATATGAAGCGATTAAGATTCTATTTTTTTCACTTATAGCAGATTTAAAACCATAGTAAGTACGTAAATCAATTACGGTAATAACTTCTTCTCTTAAAGTAATTAATCCAAGCAGTTCTTCTGGAGAACCCGCAATATTAGTATAATCTACATCTGCAAGAATTATCTCTCTTAAGTACTCTATACTTAGTGCAAATTTCTCATTTCCCATAGCAAAAATCAAAAATCTATTTGTATCCTCTTCTACAACTTCTATAGCTTTAACTTTCCCACTATTTACTTCTTTGGAGTCTATTTGAATTTTATTCATCTTTGAAAATAAAATATCAAGTGAAAGTACTTGAATTAAGGAATCTTTATATTTATATATAGCTATAACCGGGTCATCATCATTGTTAACATACTCGATATTTTTTTCATCAATATCTACAGTATTGTAAACTTCACTAACCAAAAGAGCATTTGATAAATAAACACCATTTAAACTAAGTAATCTACTATTATTAGCTTCCAAATCTACTTGTGGCATATCTAATAAAAGATTTATATCAACCATACTGACAATAGTTCCACCAACACCACAAAGTCCTCTTATTCCTTTTGGTCTTAAAGGAAGTTCCATAAGTGATGGCACTCTAGAAATATGGTTTATATCTTCTGTAGATATTCCATAACTTTCAGAACCATTTTTAATGATTAATATCTCTTGGATTTGCATTTTGTTTAACCTTGTTGAAGCTCATCTGCCATAACTGCTAACTCTTCAACACCCTCACCAATATGTGAAACTGTCTCTATAATCAACTCACTGGCTTTACGAGATTCCATTGCATTTCTTGCACTGAGTTCTACTGCTTTTTGAATCTCACTAATACCTATCATAACCTGATTCATTCCCTCAAGATTTTGATCATTTACAGCTTTTAGTCCTGTATATCTATCCAGCAAATCTACCAACATATCTGTTATTTTTACTATATCGTTAATTAAAGCATCTATAAGAGACTGCTCATTTCCTTGAGAAGACAGAAGATTATTCCAGTCAGTTCTTACTGTCTCAATCTCTGAGTTCATAGACTCTACTATATCATTGATTTTATCAGTGTTTGATTCTGAATCTTTTGCTAAGTTTCTAATATCTGCAGATACAACTGCAAAACCTTTTCCAAAGTCACCGGCTCTTGCAGCTTCAATTGAACCACTTATTGCAAGCATATTTAACTGAACAATAGAGTTAGAGATATTTCCAACTGTCTTATCAACATTTTTGGTCTCTTTTACTATAATATTTAATTCACTAGCAGCACTGTTTCCTTGCGTAATAGAAGTACTAAATGCTCCTTTAATCTCACTTACAGTATTTTTTACAACATTAAAAGATACTTTTAACAGGTCAAAATTTCTTCTAGCAATTTCAATTAGTTTATCTATATCTTTAGCTGCTTCTATCCCAGCTTCAATAAGTTCCTTATTATTAAGTGCACTTTTGTTTGTTGTATGTGATGATGATTCAATTTGATTTAAAGCTGTTGTTACATCCTCTAAGGCATTTTGAATATCTTCCATAGAACCGCCAATAGTATCTGCTGATAAAGCAATATCTTCAGCAGATTTCATTGTATCTGTAGAGTACTTCAGCTCCTCTGCTAGGTCTGAAAGCTCTTTTATATCATCTTCTGTTTGAGCCAGCGCATCTGATTGAATATCTATACCATTTAGTGTCTTTTCAACTGAGAGTGCTATCTCTGATGAAGCACTAGCGATATCTTGTGAACCATCATTAATTTTTCCTACAAAATCACTAAGTTTTTGAGTATAAGTATTTACACTTCTTGCTGCTTCAACAGAATATATAGCTATCTTTGTAAGCTCTTCCATTTTAAGGCTGAGAGCATTACCTTTTGTACCGTTATCAGAAATAGTTACAGTTGTATCACCTATACTTTTAATAATATTATCAATACTTCCCTGTATTTTTGTTACAAGTTCTGAGATAAATTCAGCATTTTTCTCACTCTCTCCGGCAAGGGCCCTAGTCTCATCAGCAACAACTGCAAAACCTTTACCATGCTCTTTGGCTCGACTTGCTTCAATCGCTGCATTTAGTGCTAGTAGATTTGTTTGATCAGCGATTTTAGCAATAAACCCAACTGCATCACCGATATTTTGCGATGAAACTTTCAACTCTTCACTTTTCTTTGAAGACTCTTCAGCAACATTTACAGCTCTGTCCATTCGTGTAACAGAATCGCTAATTTTTTCAACCGAAGACATAATGTTATCCCCAGTAGATAGAGTTGAAGATATTACCGTATCTATTGTTGAGTTCATTCTGCCAATATTAGTATTAATACCTTTAACATTTGATAGCGCTTGCTCACTTGCCCCGCTATTCTCTTCAGCAGCAGTTGCAATCTGCTCCATAGAAGATTTTAACTCTTCAATTGCACTTACGCTCTCTTGTGCATTTTCAAGTATTGTCATTGAAACACCAGCTATACTCTCGCTTATTTGCTGCTGTTTAGCTAAAGTTCTTTGACGTCTTTTATCTCCTCCACCCGACACTACTGCAGATGAAGATGAAGTTGAACTGTTTTTTTTCACTAATGCCATTATAAATTCCTTTTATCTTAAGCTAATGTTGCATAAAGCTCTTCGGCTTTTTTGATATCTTCTCTTGAAGGCTTCACTCTGATAGAAACGTATTTGGTATTTCCATTTTTATCCACTGAACGAAGTACTGTTGCATAAACCCAGTAGTGTCCGCCACCTTTTCGAGCATTTTTAACATAGCCAGTCCAAAAACCTTTAGACTGAACATCATCCCAAAGCATTTTAAAAGCAGCCCTTGGCATATCTGGATGACGAACTATATTATGTGGTTGACCGATAATTTCATCTCTTGTCATATTTGCTATTTTTAAAAAAGAGTCACTAGCGTACTCAACTATCCCTTTTTCATCTGTTTCACTTAAAAGATATAAATCGTCATATAGGACTTCGCCATCTTCCAAGAATGTTAAGCCGTCAGTACTAATATCATTATTATTTTTTGACACTGTAAACCTCCACTAAAAAAATAAATTGTAAATAGTATACTACTACAGAGTGTCAGAAAAGTGTCAACGTAATAAAAATATCAAAATTTATGATAGATGTATCATAAAGTTACTATTTATTTTGGTTATAAGAGGGTGTAATTTGTCTATTTGAGAGGGGTAATTAAACCTTTAAATAAAGGTTTAATTATGTATGTAAAGATAAGTTTAATACTTATATATTGTCACGAATATCTAAATCAGATATAAGCTTAAGGTAAGCATCTTTATCTTTTCTTTTAAAATATTTCATAAGACGACGACGCTGTCCTACTAATTTTAAAAGACCAAGTCTTGATGCATGATCTTTCTTAAAAGTTTTTAAGTGTTCAGTTAACTCACTGATTCTTGTCGTTAATAGTGCAATTTGAACTTCACTTGAACCAGTGTCATTCTCTTTGCGACCAAACTTTGCTACAATTTCTTGTTTTTTAGCCGAATTTAAAGCCATAATAGCCTCCAAAAGGTATATTTATCTAACTCTTACACACAAAGTGTATAAAGTTGAAATGAAATAATATCTAATTTCTTCTTTTATTTCAACTTCTTTTGATATAATCAACAAAAAATAAAACAAAAGTAATAATATGTTAATAACTCGTGCCAGTGAATATGCCATACTCTCTCTTATAGTTTTATCTAAATCAAACTCTCCAATAGATAGTGAGACCCTCTCTAAGCAGCTCTCTATTCCTAAGAGTTTTTTAGCAAAAATATTGCAAGCATTAGCAAAGCAAGGCGTATTAAAGTCATATAAAGGTGTTAATGGTGGTTTTGCTCTTTTATTAGAACCTAAAAATATAAGTATGCTAAAAATAATGTCTTCTGTAGAAGGCAAAGCACCCGCTGTTTTTGATTGTGCTGCATCAATATATGACTGCCCGTCAGATAAAGCACACTTATGCTCTATTTGGCCTTTTTTAAATAAACTTCAATGTAAAATAGACTTTTTTTTAGCAGACTTGACTTTAGCAGACGTATTAGAGTAATGTTTAATATAGGTTCAAACTAATCAATATGTCACTATCTAAAGGAATCTAGCTCTTGGCAAGAAAACTTACTACTAGGCAACAGATCGGTACAGCACTAAACTTTTTACTTGGACAAAAAGATTTAAGTGTAGTTGTTTTTGTAATGGCAATTCTTGCTATTATTATTGTTCCTCTTCCATCAGAACTGTTAGATGTACTGCTAACAGTATCTATGGCATTGGCTGTTTTGATTTTACTTATCTCACTTTATGTTCCAAAGCCAACTGATTTAACAACTTTTCCAACACTAATACTAATACTTACCCTCTTTAGGCTGGCTCTAAATATTGCTACTACTAGAATGATTTTAAGTCATGGACACGAGGGAACTGAGAATGTAAGTAGTATTATTACTTCATTTGGGGACTTTGTTGTTGGCGGTAACTTTGTTATAGGTAT
>DAOVJL010000154.1 GCA_030673275.1 Sulfurimonas sp. | reverse complement strand
CCTTATTTATAATATTTAGTAACTCCACTCATCTGTGAACCCATATTTAGAAGTAACATGTCAGCAATCACTAAAGCTGCCATCGCTTCACAAACTATAGTGCCCCTGATAGCTACACATGGGTCGTGTCTACCTTTTAATGAAAAGTCAACTTCCTCATTTTTAGTTGTAACCGTATGTTGTGTTTTAAATATTGATGGCGTTGGTTTAAAATACACATTCAGAACAATGTCATCACCGTTACTGATTCCACCTAAAATACCACCGGCATGATTACTCTCAAATCCATTTGCTCTTATCTCATCATTATTTGAAGAGCCTAAAGCAGATGCGCTTAGAACTCCATCACCAATCTCTACAGCTTTAACAGCATTTATTCCCATCATAGCATCTGCTAAAATTGCATCCATCTTATAATAAAGTGGTTGACCTAGACCTACTGGTGCACCTTTAACTAAAACTCTGGATACTCCGCCAACAGAATCATGCTCATTTTTAGCTTTTAAAATTGCATCTTTTTGTGCTTGTTCTACTTTAGAATCAAGTGCATAAATAATGCTTTTTTTAGCCTCTTCGTAATTATAAACCTCTGATTTTACACCGTCTACTTCACATATACCGCTAAATACTTCAATATCCAACTCTGCTAACATAAGTTTTGCAATAGCACCTGCTGCAACTCTGGCTGCCGTTTCTCTGGCAGAACTTCTTCCACCACCGCGATAATCTCTTATGCCATATTTATGAAAGTAAGTAAAATCGGCATGACCCGGACGAAATACATCTTTTATATTTGAATAATCTTTTGACTTTTGATTTGTATTATAGATAATCATAGCGATTGGTGTACCGGTACTTTTACCTTCAAAAACACCGCTTAAAATCTCTACTTTATCATCTTCTTTTCTTGCAGTTTCAAACTCACTTTTACCGGGTTTTCTTCTGTCTAATTCAGCTTGAATAAACTCTTCATCAATGCCAAGTCCAGCCGGAACACCATCAAGTAAACATCCAATAGCCGTGCCATGAGACTCTCCAAAAGTACTAAATCGCAACTTCATTCCAAAACTATTCACTATTTTTCCTTCTTTAACATAAAAACTGCCTCTTTTGCAGCCTCTTGTTGAGCAATTTTCTTACTCTTGCCTATGGCTCTTGCGTACTCTTTTTCCTCTATTATCACAGCTACTTCAAACTCTTTTTTATGATCAGGTCCACGACTGGCGATTACTTTGTAATCTGGAATTTGTCCAAATCTAGCTTGTGTCAACTCCTGAAGAGTAGTTTTAAAATCTCTAAACAGAGAATCCAGTGATATTTCTTTATGATTTTTCTCAATTATTAATATCGCTGTCTCTTGGGCTTTTTTTAGACCTGATTCAAGATAAATGGCACCTATTATAGCTTCAAAAGCATTTGACAAAAGAGATGACTTTTCTCTTCCCCCATTATTCTCTTCGGCATTTGAAAGATATATATACTCACCTAGATTAATTGAACGAGCAAGTTTGTCAAAGCTGTCCTCATTCACTAAAGATGCCCTTATTTTTGAGAGTTTTCCCTCATCCGAATTGGGGAACTTATTAAACAAATACTCCCCGACAATCAAATCTAAAACTGCATCGCCTAAAAATTCCAGTCGCTCATTATCGTAGGGCTGCTTATGACTTTTATGCGTCAGCGCTTCGATAATGAGCTTCTCATTTTTAAACTTATAGCCTAGAGTTTTCTCTAAGACTTCTATCTTTTTATTCATTTTAATGACTCTTTCATTTTTTCTGCTTCACCACGTGCGAGTTGATCACAACGCTCATTCTCTTCATGTCCGTCATGCCCTCTAACCCAGATAGCATTTACTTTATGAATCTTTGACACCTCTATATAATCCTTCCATAAATCTATATTCTTAATCTTTTTAAAATCTTTTTTTATCCAACCGGATAACCACTCATTTATACCTTTTACAACATATGCTGAATCGGAGATTATATCAACATCACATGGCTCTTTAAGAGCTCTTAAGCCCTCAATTGCACCTAATAATTCCATCCTGTTGTTAGTTGTATGAGCTTCACTTCCGGAGAGTTCTTTTTCTTTGTCTCCAAATCTAAGTATAACCCCATAACCTCCAGGTCCAGGATTTCCTAAAGCACTGCCATCACTGAAAAGAGTTATTTTCTTCACTGAAGTCCTTATGATAATCTTTTGCCAAGCCAAGCTCAACTCTTGATGTGTCTATTGAGTGACAAGCACTGCAACGATTGAATGCAAATGGAGAGATCTGTTTACAGTTATCACAAATATACTCAAAACTGAGTGTAGCATTCACACTCTTCTTTAGGTTTATAAGAACATCAAGCTCAAAAGTAGAGCTCTTATCAGCCTCTTTAATATACCCTTTAGCCGTGTACAGCTCCCTTAAATAGCTATTTTGCTTTATTATATCAAAATTCAAATCTTTTTTATCAATATTCCATAATATATCAACTAAAAGCTCCGCCTTTGAGATATCAAAATTTTCCCAAGCAAGCTTTGGATTAACACGAAATATATACTCAAAAACAAGATATGTCAACTGATTAGAGCCCTTATATATCTCAAGTAATGCATTTACTTTCATCTCTGTTGACATCTCTAAATTATTTAAAAGCAACATTGATTTCAAGTAAGCGCTATCAGTTTTTGTATCTTTTTTTAACTCTTCAAGCGGCTCTAAAACATCTAACGCAGAGTTGTAATCTTTCATATGTTCATACACTAGAAGTAAGTAGTTCAATGCCTGTGGAGTTCTAGGATTGTTTTTGAGTATTTCCAAAAATATTTGTCTTGCACGCTCTAAAAAACCTGCTTTAAAGTAAGTTTTTCCAAGTAAAAACATAGTATCTCTGTAATTTGCTTTATTCCCTACTTTTAAGAGTTCATTGTATATTTCAATACTCTTTTCAAAGTTACCATTTTTTGTATAAGAGTGCGCAAGCAGAAGCCATGACTTTTCAGACAACTCCCCTTTTGTTATCAAAACCTTTAGCTCACTTTGTGATGGCAGAGTATTAAACTGTCTTAAAAACCTGTCAAGGTGTCTATAATCCTCTTTTTTCTTAAATCTGCTTAACCAATACGAGAAAAATGTTATTACAAAGATAAGAGCAAAAAAGATTATAATCCCAAAAAGCGGGTCACGAAACTCTATAAAAAATGTATTCATTATTCGTAAACCACTATCCCATAATCATTTTTTAAATTATAAAATGTAGAATCGGCAGTTATCTCTAAATCTTTCATTTTACCAAGTTGGATTATTGAGTTTTTATTTACTTTAATTCCAAACTCCGTAAAAAACTTTTTGATGTTTACAAACTTTACATCTTCAACAAATTTATACTCAAACTCTTTATGAAGTTTCATCTTATCGTAGGAGAATATATGTTCATTTACATGTAACCTGTCTGAGGCATATTTAATAGGCAAATAGCCGGATAAATCAGTAAGTATTTTTTCTACATGTTCATGTTTTTGAGGTAAAGTGTTTTTTTGTATAAATAGATATTTGTTATTTAGTTTTAAATTAGGTGTATTTTTCCAGTATTTATATGCCGGATTTGAGACACCTAGTTTTGAAGAGACCTCTCTCCAGAGCCAAAAGGAGTTAAGAGTATTTGGTAAATGTGACATGTCACTAACTCCTATAACAGATTTATTGCTCTATTATATAGTTTTTTTTTATATAGTTTTATTAAACTTTTCTGTTAAAAAGTTACCACAACCCATTTTGTAATAAAATAACCGCCAACTACAAGCCATAAAAACATCAAACTTGCAGTGTAGACAGGTGCTAAACCAAGCCCTCTGAATTTTGCAAATATTGTACCCATTCCAAGTGCTGTCATCGCCATAGTAAGTAAAAAAGTATCTATCTGATTTATAATATCTACCACGTTTAGAGG
>DAOVJL010000158.1 GCA_030673275.1 Sulfurimonas sp. | reverse complement strand
GGCTCTAGTGAAGAGTGAACATTATAGTTGTCAACAGTAAAACCGTGAGTCTCATCTTGAGCTCTCTCTAAGTTTGTCATGTAGATTGTTACTTCGTCACCTAAATTTACTGTAATTCTTTCAGGATTGATGTGAGAACGAACCAGTGTTGCGTAAACAGTAACTTTATTACCTTTACGCTCAATTCTCTCTTGTCCAGCTAAAGTTTTACCTACATGTATCTTACCAGTTTTAGAGTTAGTACCCATTGGATATCTTACATGTGGGTGCAGTTTTTCGGCTCTGATTGCAACTGCCTGGTGAGGTTCACCTAAAGGTAGAGGCATATCAACAAGCAAATCCATAGTTTTACCGCTAATATCAATTAGCTGATGATTTTGCGGGTGAAGAGGACCAACAGGTTGGAATCTATCAATTGTCAATTTATTTAACGCAATGATATACTTACCTTGAGGATCTGCACTTTTACCTTCCATTCCACATAAGTGACCGATGTTATAGTGAACATTCTCTTTATCTATTACTTTAAGAGTTTTATAGTTCCATTTAACAACTTGTGAATCAACATACAGTGAAGTATAAATTTCTCCATTTTTCCAGTCTTTACCATATTGACTATGTAATGGACCAAGACCTAGTTCAACTTGACCATGTAGGGATGATTTCATATCAAGGATTGGAATCCCGTATGGATCTTTACCAATATACTTTTTGTCTTTGATAAGTTTTTTGATTTTACTCCATTTAAAAACAGAAGCGTGAGTATCTAGCTTACCACAAACTGTAATATATTCACCATCAGGAGAAACATCAACACCGTGAGGTGATTTTGGCTCAGGAATTAAGAAAAGTGCATCATTAGCAACTGCTACTTCAATAGGAATAACTCTGTGTCCATTAATGATTTCTACATTTTTATCATTTTTTGCAACTTGTGCAAGCTTTCTCCAGTTATATACATGTAAAAAGTCAGTATCATTTCTACTCATACCAGCTTCATTTGGCGGCATACCGACTTCGATACCACCTGTGTACATCTCAGAGTTAAATGAGTTTGTAAATCCCCAGCCATCTGAAGCATTTTTACCGGAATCAGAAAGATCTTGCATATATGGAGGCATTTCAACTGTAAAAGATTCCGCCTCGTTAATTTTACCATTTAGCTTATCGAACTTCCAGATTGTTACACCACCACGATATGATTCTTTATAATCTTCGATAGCATGGTAGTTGTTATCAAATGGTGCAGCATATTGTGCAGCATCTAGAATAAACTCAGAGTTTGGAGTAAAAAAAGCACCACCATGAGCTGATTTAAACACCTTATTAACTACAATCTGTTTAGTTTCAAAGTCGTGCAAATCTATAATAGCGATACGAGGGTTAGCTTTATCATTAATAGCTAACCATCTTCCATCGTATTTTGCATCAGTTTCAGAAAGAGCAGGGTGGTGAGTATCACCCCAGTTGATCTCTTTACCACGGATGTTACCTTGTCTTAAAATTTTTAAGCTCTCTTCATCATAACCATAACCTTGCCATGGTTCAGGAGTAAATACAGCTATGTACTTTAAGATTCTCATAGATGGAACACCGTAAACAATTACCTGTCCAGATTGACCACCAGAACTAAATACAATAAACTCATCTCTACCACCTGTAGGATTGTAAGTTTTTGCGGCACGAATTACATCTATTTCGCTTAAACCTCTTGCCTTCATTACTTTTTGTAGTTCTCCACCGCTAGCAGATGCAACTGTAGCAGTTAAAGAAATACCTAAAATAAGTAGAGTAAGCTTTTTAAAATGCTTAATCATATTTCTCTCCTTAAATTTTACTGAGTATAGTGTGTTTTTAGGAGTGAAAATTTGACTATGGTCAAATTATTTAATTAAGTTATCTAAATCATCTTTTAGATTTTTTAATCCTCTTGCTGTTGAGCATAGCTCTTCAAGTGATTGTATAACAGCATCCTCTTTTTTTCTTAGCTCTTTATCTCTGGAATTTTCATCCATAGTGTGTATAAATTCTACTAACTCTTCAATATGCTGTTCTACTATCTCAAGTGATTTATAGGAGTGTTGTACAGAGTTACTGGAATGTTCAATAGAGGCGTTGATTTTTTTTACAAGAGCATTAAAGTTATCGCTGGCTTGAGATATATCACTATCTGTATCATTAACCTCTATAGGTTTTAGTTCTTTGATTGAAGAATTTGCAATAATAGATTTTGATGTTAGGAGAAATTTTTGTACAAAAGTTATTACACTTTTAAGCTGTGTAAACAGATATAAAAGCAGTAGTACCAATATAAAGAAGAGCATATATTGAGTTGGTTTGTATATGTTGTGGCTGTTGTCAAAACTTATCTGCTCTGCTTTTATAAGTTTATCAAACTCTAGTATTAGTTTTAAATTTGTATTATAAATATCTTTAACACTTTTCTCAATAAGAATATTTGAATAGATAGAAGTAGTTTTCATTTGATCTCTAAAGTGTTGTACATGTAGGTAAAAATTATTCCATAACATTATAATTTCTTTACTCTGTAGAGTTTGATTTTGATTTCTCATGTGTTCTAAGAAATCCTTTACGGAACCGTCTAAAGTCTCTGTTGAAGCATCTTTGTTCTTGTAGATATAAAAAATATTTTTTGATATCTCCTGAGTGAAAGCTTTTTGTTTATTTATTGAATTTGTAAAATCATTATGAACTAAATTCTCTTTGGATGTATATATAAAAAGAACTGATAATATTATAGAGAGTATAAATATCAGTGCACCAACTGTTTTAATTTTTTTCATTATCTACTCCTCATAAACGGACTTTAGAGCTTTGTCATCCAAAACAGTTACTTTTCCGTGATTAATATCAATTATTTCATCTCTTTTTAGTCGATTTAATACGCGAGAAAGAGTCTCTGGCTGTATATGAAGCATTAGTGATATTTCAGCACGTTTAAGCTTATTGAATATATCTAAGTCATTGTGAAGCATCATGGCAACCTTTGCAACAGAGTTAAAAACAAACTCTCTGTTTATAAGTGATTGCAGCTGTTGTGATTTTAAAATAATTTCATTTGAAAACTCAAAACAAAGAATACCTTTATTTAAGAAGTTTGTTCTAAATTTTTTATAATCAATTGTAAGTATTTGAGAATCTTCAAGAAGTGTGACATTTGAAAAAGAGTTAAGAGAATCATTTGTTATATTTGATATTTCAGATATTAAAGAGTTTTCATATATATAGTGTAAAAATATTTCATTATTGTGTTTATCTATTTTATACGCTTTTGCCAAGCCGTTTAGAAGGAAAAGAAGAGAGTTGTTCTGCTGCTTTTCATAATGAACGACATAATCTTTTGAGTAGTTGTTAAGAGTAGATATTGAGGATAAAAGTTTGATTTGCTCTTCATCTAAAGCAGAAAAAAAATCTAAAGAGCTTAAAATTGTTTTTATCGACATAATCTTAGTCATTGTTAGATTTTAAAACAGCTTTCTTGGTTTATGTTAAATTGGAACAGCTCAGCTTTTGTATTTGCACTTGTGTAGATATAACGAAGTGAGATATCTGCTTCTAAAAAGCGTTTTGAACTTCTACATGTACCTCTTGTTACAGCATCCTGCATTCTACTGTGGTCCTCTCTTTTTACTGTTTCATCACTTTTTGGAGTAGTATCTATTTCATAAATATATACTAAAGTTGTTTCCTCAGCTTTTATAGCAATTAGTTTTGTATATTTATCTATAATGTTTGGAAGTGATTTTGACATCTCTGTAGCGGCGAGTTTAACGATTTCTCTATTTTGTGTTTTCATGTCATTTTTAGAGAGTTCTCTATTTTGCATCTTTATCTCTGAGGCTAAAACAGGTAAGGATAAGAG
>DAOVJL010000014.1 GCA_030673275.1 Sulfurimonas sp. | reverse complement strand
GGTGGAAGGATAAGAAAACTTATCTAACGAAGTGTATATCGTTATTAGGGTAGTTAGGCTTAGCTGTCTGCGGATTAGCAGTATCAATAGCATCATAATGAACTATATTCTCAGCTTGTAAAGCACCTAGTGTTAACGCGATTAGTAAAATGATTTTTTTCATTTTGTATCCTTTGGTAAGAGCGCCTTACGCTCTAGTATTTTTAAATCAGAGTAATTTTATCCGATTTAACTTTTAAGCTTCTTATTGATTAATAAGTACCAACTATTATTAAGTTATATTTAATATACTTATCAATTATATAATATTGATTTATATCAAGAATGTACTGCTTTGCTAATAATCTCGTCCCATCTTTCACAGTCTCAGGAGAGGTGGAACAAGGAAGAAATTCCAAACCGAAGGTACTTTAATTATTTAAGTTTTTTGCTTTGTTAAGAGTAATATTATTATTAATGTAATGACGGATTTCTTTTGCTGTAAAACCAGCTTCTTTCCATCTTTTAACTTTGTCAAATGAAATATTTTTTCGCATAAAAAAATCAGCGTCTTGTAACTTTGCTTTTATTATATCTTTTTGTCTTTGTTTTTCTTGTTCCAGTAAATTACAAGAGCTTATATTGCCTTTTATACAAGACATGGCAAGATATCTTTTTGCTTTATTGATGTTTTGTTTTACATTGTCACCAATAAGATACATAGCTCCTAATGATATACAAGCATCATCAAATCCCATGTAGCAACCTCTGTTGTACATGTCAACTGCCTCTTTATACTTTTTTTCTTCATACTTTGTGTGTGCATTTTTGATAAACTCTGTTTCTATGCTAGCACTTAAGTTAGCACAAAAAAATATGCTTAATATTAATAGGATTTTTTTCAATTATAGCTACTTTTTTATAGACAATCAGGCAGTATATCTAAATTTTTTTATTTTGATATTATTTCAATAAATTAAATAATAAGAATAGATATGAGAATAGCTTTTATAGGTGATATAGTCGGTAGTCCCGGTCGTGACATGTTAAAGAAGTGTCTTTCTAAAATCAAGGAAAACTCTAAACCCAAAGTGTTGTAGTAATTATAATCTTAATGATATGGTTTTAGTGAGGAATAATATATCTTCCACCTAAGAGAAGGTGGAAGTATAAGAAAACCTATCTAACGATGAATATCGTTATTAGGGTAGTTAGGCTTATCTGTCTGCGGTTTAGCAGTATCATTAGTATCATAATGAACTACATTCTCAGCTTGTAAAGCACCTAGTGTTAACGCGATTAGTAAAATGATCTTTTTCATTTTGTATCCTTTGGTAAGAGCGCATTACGCTCTAGTATTTTTAAATCAGAGTAATTTTATCCGATTTAACTTTTAAGCTTCTTATTGATTTATAACTACCAACTATTGTTAAGTTATATTTAATATACTTATCAATAGTATAATCTTGATTTATATCAAGACTGTACTGCTTTATATTTATTGGTAAAGCAGGTTTTATAATTATCAATAAACTTAGATATAATTTCAATAAATTAAAATATAAGAACAAATATGAGAATAGCTTTTATAGGTGATATAGTAGGTCGTCCCGGTCGTGAGATGTTGAAACAATATTTACCAGAAATGAAAAAAGAGTATAAAATAGATTTTGTTATTGCTAACTATGAAAATGCCTCTCACGGTTTTGGGATGACACCAAAAAATGCCAATGAGATAGTTAGTTATGGTGTTGACTGTATGACTGGCGGTAATCACTCTTGGGATAAGAAAGATATTTTACCTCTGTTTGATTCTCATGAGATACTTCGTCCGCATAATTATCCTGATGGTGTTGCTGGAACTGGTTGTAAGGTTTATGATGTGGCTGGTGAAAAACTGGCAGTTTTAAATCTAATGGGTCATTACTCTATGCCTTTTACTGACAATGCCTTTAGAAAAGCAAAAGAGAGTGTTGAAGCTCTACATGCAGATGGGGTAAAAAATATTTTTGTAGACTTTCATGCAGAAGCAACAAGTGAAAAAAGAGCTATGATGATGCTTCTTCAAGGGCAGGTCAGTTCAATTATTGGAACACATACTCATGTTTCTACCGATGATTTTCAAATTACACAAGGTACAGCATACTTAACAGATATTGGACTTACCGGTTGTAGAGACAATGTTATAGGCATGGATGAGAAAGTACCTCTAAAACAATTTTTGACTGGAGTGAAAGGTCATTTTGATGTTCCTAAAAAGTGTAAAAAAATACTTCAGATGGTAATAATGGATTTTAGCAATGGCGAATGTACTAAAGCTTTTAAATTAAAACAGTTTGATGATGGAGAGCTACTTAAAACTGATGCTTGGATTGAAAAGGACTAGGCTGTTATTTGGTAGTATTTATCATTTACGATATAAGTGTTTACCATAACATGGCGTAAGTTTTCCTCTTTTAAATCTTGAATATTTTGAGGTGCTTCTTTACTCATTTTTATTGGTTGAGAGAGGGCTGATGATGGTTTTTTAAAGAGTGGAAACATTTTAGAACCTTCTTCATAAGCAACCTTGGCACTATCCATATTTTTTATCTTATTAAATTTTATCTCATTTGGACTTTTTGCCTGTTCTTGCAGTTTTTGCTGAGTATTAAAAGATTTATAGTTAGAGACATAGTCTATAGGTAAATTTTTAGTTATATTTGATTTTAAAACTGGATTTTTGGAGAGTTCTAGATTAAAAGGTTCTGCTTTATCTTTTAATCTGCTCCCTGCTTGCTTATGAGATTTTTCGGAAGTATTTGTATTGATATATGTATTGTAAGTTGAAATAAACATAATACTCCCCCCCTCCTTAGCTATTTACTATAATTATAAATCAAATAAGCTTTAGAGACTATAAATATAAAATTATAATTTTTTAAAGCATTTTATGTACCCTTTTTTTGCTACAATTATGAAAAATATATCTCTAGGATTTTTGTATGAGTGTAAAGATAGTTGCGGTAGAGGATGAAGAAGATTTATTGGAACTTATTGAGTATAACCTAGGCAAAGAGGGTTTTGAGGTCATAGGTTTTTTAAATACTAGAACTGTAACTCAAATACTTGAAGAAGAAGATATAGACTTACTTATTATGGATAGAAATCTTCCAGGGGTTGAAGGAAGTGAATTTGTTCAAGAGCTTCGTAAAGATGGAATCCTAACACCTGTAATTTATCTAAGTGCCAAAAATAGTGACTCTGATATAGAAGAGGGCTTTATGAGGGGTGGAGATGATTATTTAACAAAACCTTTCAATATGAAAGAGCTGATTTTAAGGGTCAAATCTATCTTACGCAGAACTACTAAAAAAATTGAGGATGGCAATTTATCATATAGAGATTTACTTTTAGATAAGAGTTCAAGAACTTTAAGTGTTGATGGGAAGAATGTAGATATTACAAAACTAGAGTTTAATCTTCTTTGCGAATTCGTTATAAATAAAAATAGTGTACTTGACCGTGACTACCTTCTAGAAAATGTTTGGAATGATGGTGAAGAGTATCAATATAGAACGGTTAATGTCGCAATAAACCGCCTAAAAGAGAAAATTGATCCTGATAAAACTAAAGATTATATACAAACTGTTAGGGGAGTGGGATATAAACTGTGTTAAAAATACATCAAATATTTATACTTAAATTTCTACTGCTTTTCATAAGTGCTTTGCTTGTTACATCACTTATAAGCTATATAGCATTAAAATCTATAATTATTGAACACAACAAAACTCATCTGAAAAATGCTATAGAACTTATGGAAATTGAGTTGCAAAATATACATAACTTAGATGAGTATGCATCGCAAGTCAATAAAAAAACTTCTCTTAGAGTAACTATTATTGGCAGCGAGGGGATTGTTCTGGCTGAATCAAATACAGATAAAAACAGTATGGACAATCATGGTACAAGATATGAGATAATGCAGGCAAATAGAAGTAAATATGGCAATATCACTAGATATTCAAAAACACTAAAAGTTGATTTTTTATATGTATCTAAAAAGTTATCTTATAATGGTGAAGAAATCTATGTAAGATTGTCTATGAGTCTAGCTCAGATAATGGATGATTTTTACTCATTATGGCAAAAACTGTTTTTTGTATTTATTGGAATAGTTTTAATAGCGACTTATGTCTCAAAACTTATGAGTCAAAGAATAGTTTATGATATTTCTCAAATAACCTCTTATCTTGATGAAATATCCAATAAAAATTATAAAGCAGTAGTCAAAACCAAATATTTTTATGAGTTTTTGCAAATCTCACTTTTACTTAAAAATCTGGTTAAAAAACTTAGTAAAAATGAGAAGAAAAAGATGAAAAACATGGCTAAATTAAGGCTGATAAACAAACAGAGAAATGATATGTTGTCAGCTCTGTCTCATGAGTTTAAAAATCCTGTAGCATCAATAATGGGTTATGCTCAAACAATCCAAGAAGATGCAGATATGCCAGAAAATATACGTAATAAATTTTTAGCTAAGATTAGTTCTAACGGTGATAAGATTTCTAAGATGTTAGATAGATTGGCTATGTCTGTAAAACTTGATAATGGCGATTTGAATATCAAGACAAGTGAGTTTAACATTAATAGTTTATGTAATGAAGTAGCATCTAATTTAGCTCTTAAACATAGAGATAGAGAGATAATTATTGAAGTAGATGATGTAGTACTGTTTACTGATAAAACAATGCTGGAATTAGTTCTGATTAACTTAGTTGATAATGCACTAAAATACTCTAATGGTGATGTGAAAATTATCTTTAAAGATAATAGGCTTTTAGTTGAAGATAATGGAATCGGGATTAAAGAAGAAGATTTAGATAAGGTGACTACAAAGTTTTACAGGGTAGATAAAAACAGTTGGGATAACTCTATGGGAATAGGTTTAGCTATGGTCAGTTATATACTCAAATCATTAGACTCTTCACTAGAGATAGAGTCTGAATTTGGCAAAGGTTCAGTATTTAGTTTTAGTGTAAATGAGATGCTTAAAAGTTAGATTTTTGACTGAATAGTCATCTTTTTAGCTTCAAATAGTTCTACGGCTTTTTGAACCATAGGTTCATCTTTGATCTCCACTCCGTCTATCTCTTTTGAAGATTCGTCACTATTTTCGCAGTTAGTTACACAGCTCGCACTTCCACCAATCTCTGCATCTTCTACCATAGAAGTAGATTGAGTGTATTGCATCGTCGGTTGTTTTATTTTTTCTTCAATGGCTTTCGTGCAGGCTTGATGCTTTATTTTTGTCCCAAATCCAAAGACTTCTCTTACTAGTTGCTTTATGGCTGAGTAACCGTGTGTTAAAGATTTTTTACACTCTTCGTTTGCACAACTTTCCCAAGTTAGAGTAGAATCTTCATATGATATAAAACTGATACTTTTCTCAAAGCACTCCCCGAGATCTGAGTTTCTGTCTTTTATTTTTGCTACAAGTTCTTTAAATTTTTCATTTATTTTAGGTACTATAGTAGGTTTAGACTCTTCGAGTCTATTAACTTCTGTACTTTGGTTAGATTCGTTTGAAGACTTTTCGAGTTTATTAACTTTTGTGCTTTGGTTAGATTCATTCGAAGACTCTGGATTTACATGTATAATTGGAGTTTCATCCTGCATGGGTATTTTAACAGATTCTGAAGTTGCTATAGGCTGAGTATGTTCTGGCATAGATTGAGCAATTGGCGGTCTGTGAATCTCTTTTTGCAGAGACTCTATCATCTGGTCAACCTCTTTTATACGAAGAGCCTCAATCATCTTGAAAAATATAAGAGATAATACAAAAGAGCCATCAGCATTTATACTAAAGAGATATTTTGAATCACTAAGTATTCTAAAGAATCTATCTAAAACAAGGGTAGAAAATAGAGCATCTGAAGCGTACATTCTCTCTTTTAGATAGGCTATAAGTTCATCTACAACCATGTCTGCTTCATAATCTTCTAAAACTTTTGTAAGCTCTACCAGCCTTGCATAATCTTTTGCAAAAACAGCAGAAAAAAGTTCAGCTATAAACTTAGGGTCAACAAGTCCAAGCATATCTGTTACAGTTCTAACATCAACATGATTTTTAGAGTAGATTATCGCTTGGTCAAGTAGAGTTAAGGTGTCTCTTAAACTTCCGCTTCCGCTTCTTGCAAGTATCTCTAATGCATCTGCTTCATATTGGATACCTTCAAGATTCAGTATATGTGCAAGATGGTCTATGATTTTATTTGTAGCAATAGATTTAAATCTAAAATGCTGAGTACGGCTTAAAATAGTTGCTGGGAGTTTAAGCGGATCTGTTGTAGCTAAGATAAATTTTACATATGGAGGCGGTTCTTCAAGAGTTTTAAGAAGAGCATTAAAAGCCTCTTTTGTTAACATGTGAACTTCATCTATTATAAAGATTTTAAATCTTGCAGTTGCCGGTTTGTATTTTGTCTGTTCGATTAAGTCCCTGATATCATCTATCTTTCTAGATGAAGCAGCATCCATCTCTACTATATCCATATGACGGTTCTCTAGTGCCAATATGCAGTTTTGACAACTTCCGCAAGGCTGATGACTCATGCCCTGTTCGCATATAAGAGCCTTGGCGAAAATACGGGCAGTCGAAGTTTTACCACTTCCACGAAGTCCTGAAAAAAGGTATGCATGAGAGAGTCTGTTGGAATCAAGGGCAAGGGAAAGAGTTTGGGAGATAGTTTCTTGACCTATAAGCTCATCAAAGTTTATAGGTCTATATTTTCGTGCTAATACTTCAGAAGACTCTTTCACAAATACACTCCATTTTTAATTATAGAGATTTTAGCATTTAAAGAGTTAAATTATGATTTAAATGTAAAAAAATTAATTATAAATCATTACCATCTATTGATATAAGAAATGGGGTTTTTGTGTAAATCTTTTTTAGATAGTATTTAGAGTCAACCTTTTTAAGTAGATATAAAAATGTAGTATGGTCAACTTCATCAGGATCTCCTAGTGCGGGGGCACTATATACGTTAAATTCTCTTTTTAAACTCTCAAGTTCAGGTTTTTGAAGATATATACCTTTGAAGTCTTTATTGAAGGATTTAGCAAATAGGTTAGCCACTTCTGGATCTTCTAGTTTGGTAAGATTTATGAAAAGTACTTGGACATCTATTTTAGTATCTTTTAGTTTTTCGTATATTAATGATAGCTCATATAATCTTGGTGTACAAATATCTGCACATCCAACATAACCAAAAAATATTAAAAGATTTTTATTATCATAGGAATCAAAGAGTGTTGATCTAATCTCTCTATTTATTTCAACATACTCTTTTTGTGAAAAATAACTGCTGATAAACGGTAATAATACGATAGCAGTTATAATGGCAATAATTCCAATTATATTCTTTAGCATGGAGCATTTTAACATTTTATTACATTTTTTATATTTGTGATAATTAAATCACAAAATTAAGCGACTATTTATAGCAATTTAACTATCATTGAGAATAATAAACTAGGTGGTTGTGAAAAGAAAAAATGAGTATATTTAATTTTAATAATATATCTGCATATGTTAAATCAGCATTTCATAGGGATTTTGAAAAAGCTGATAAATTTATGTTATATCTACTCTTTTTTCATTGGATGGTGGCTGTATTTGTGACATCTTATGAGTATGGTACATATTTGTATGGCTTTATTAATGGTGGTATTATATTTACCGCCAATGCAATCCTATATAGGTATTATAGAGGGCAGCCTGTTTTACGCTACTCTATCGCTATAAGTTTAATGCTATTCTCTTCAATTTTTATACAGCAACATCTTGGTCGAATAGAGATGCATTTTCATGTATTTATCGTACTGGCACTTCTAACACTATATAAAGATATATATCCTGTAGTCATTGCAACTCTAGCAACAGCTGTACATCATATGTTATTTAACTATCTTCAGACAAATAATATATATATTTTTGATATGCCGATTCAGATATTTAATTACGGATGTGGTTGGGATATTGTAATTTTACACTCTATATTTGCAATAATAGAAGGAGCAATACTAGTATATATTATAAGAATCCAAATTAAAAATCATCTCTCACTTGTTGAATCAGAATATAAGTTAAAAGAGGAGATTAAACTTAATAAAAAACTTGCTAAAGAGTCTGAGCAGTTCGCATCAGCACTTAATGAGAGTAATATTATTACAAAAACGGATCTCAAAGGCAGGATTACGTATGCTAACGAAAGATTTTGTGAACTGAGCGGATATACAAAAGAGGAGTTAATCGGCAAGC
Source organism: Sulfurimonas sp. (assembly GCA_030673275.1). Taxonomy (GTDB): domain Bacteria; phylum Campylobacterota; class Campylobacteria; order Campylobacterales; family Sulfurimonadaceae; genus Sulfurimonas. Next base: position 4,352 of record DAOVJL010000014.1, on the reverse strand, counting down.
CACACAATATAATTCGTCATCCGGATATGCCTTCTAAGGCATTTAAGTCTATGTGGGAAACAATTAAGTCTAAAAAGATTTTCAGGGCATTGATTAAAAATAAAAAGAAAAATGGAGAAGCATATTATGCTGATTCAACAGTAATTCCAATTTTAAATGTAGATAATGAGATAGAAGAGTATATCGGAGTACGATATGATGTAACAGAGTTGGTTGAAGCTAAGGAAAAAGCAATACTAGCTCAAAAAGCAAAAGATAATTTTGTAGCAAATATGAGCCATGAATTAAGAACACCGCTAAACTCAATAATAGGGTTTACTAAGTTGGCAGATAAAAAAACAGACAATGAAGAGATACATAAATATTTAAAAACATCACTTGAAAGTTCTAATATACTACTAGAGTTGATTAATAATATATTAGATATTTCAAAAATAGAAGGTGGTAAATTTTCTATCTCTAAACATCCATTTTTTATTCATGAAAACTTACTACAGATTCTAAAACCATTTGAACTTGAGTGTAATAAAAAAAGTATCTCATATAATTATGACCTTCTAATAAAGAGTGATTTGGGATTAAATGGTGATTGGCAGCGTATATCTCAAATAATAATGAACTTAATGTCTAATGCTGTGAAATTTACTCCTGATGGTGGAAGTATAACAGTAGCAGCAAGTTATGAGAACGCTACGTTTACATGTTGTGTTAAAGATAATGGAATTGGATTAAGTGAGGATGCTCAAAATCGTATATTTAAAGCTTTTGAACAAGCTGACAGTTCAACTACTAGGGAGTATGGCGGAACAGGTCTTGGATTAAGTATATCACTTCAATTAGCACAAATGATGGGTGGTAAATTAACTCTGAAAAGTACTTTAGGGGAGGGCTCAACATTTAAATTGACACTTCCAATAGAGAGTATTAGTGATGATAAAAAACAAATCAGGAAGGAACAGGATATAGATAGTGAGGATAGACAAGAGTTATCCGGACATATTCTCGTAGTAGAAGATAATATAACAAATCAAATGTTGATGAAAATAATGCTTGAAGAGTATGGTTTGACATGTGAAGTTGCAAATGATGGCTTGGAAGCTGTAAAAATGTATGGCAATCAAAAGTATGATCTTGTATTAATGGATGAAAATATGCCAAATATGAGCGGAACTGAAGCTATGCAGATAATACGACTAAATCATTCAGATATTGTTCCTATAATTGTTATAACAGCAAATACAATGGAGGGTGACCGAGAAAAATTTCTTGATTTAGGAATGGATGGGTTTATTGGAAAACCTATAGATGAGGATGCATTGTATATAGAGTTAAAAAAATATTTATCTTAACTGATTCATAGTTTTTTATTATTGATTATGCAGTGAAAATATAGATGTGGTACCATGCCCGACACCTTTGCTCTCAAGTATAATATCTCCACCTAATATTCTTGCCATTTTTCTACTTAGAGATAATCCTAAACCTGTCCCTTTATGGCTCTTTTGCATAAGATTTTCTACTTGAGTAAAATCATTAAACAGATGTGAAAGATCATCTTTAGATATTCCTATGCCACTATCTTTTACTTTTACATATACATGTTCATTGCTACTGTAGAGCTCTAATAGTATATTTCCTTTTTGAGTGAACTTAATAGCGTTTGAGATAAGATTTATTATAATTTGTTTGAACATTTTAGGATCGGTTTGATAGGTTCTGTTATTGAAATCATCAAAAATAAAATCAAATTTAATATTTTTATCTTTTGCTAAAGGGAGGAGCATATTGTAGCTGCTTTGAAGTATATCTAAAATATTAACACTCTCAATATTTGCTTCCATTTTACCGGCTTCAATCTTAGCAATGTCCAAAATTTCATTTATCATGCTTAGCAGATATTGAGCAGAGGATTCAATATTTTCAACTATATCTTTTTGCTCTTCATTTAACTCTTCATACTCAATCATATATTGTGCAAAACCAATAATAGCATTTAGTGGAGTCCTAAGCTCATGTGACATGTTAGATATAAAGGCAGATTTTGCTTTTGAAGCACCTGCCGTTCTCTCAATTAGTCTAATCCTGTCAAGCTGCAATGTTATCATGGAAGTAATAGAGTTATAAAAATCTTTCTCATTTTTATCTTCAAATTTATCTATGTCTAATTCGATAGAACCAAAGTAAATTTTATTATTATTTTCAAAATCTGTAACATAGATATTTGTACTCTCTTTATCTGGAGCTATATCTTGCTCTTTTTTAAAATATAATTTATTATTATGTGTTAATTTTTTTATCTCTTGCATTGAAATATCTATACACTCATTTTCATTTTTAGTTTGAATAATAGTATTAAATACGTTGATTAACTGAGTAAACCTTCTTAGTCTTAGTCTATTTTCTTTTTCGAGTTTTTCAAGCGCAGAAGAGGTTGTTTTAAGCATATCATTAAAAGAGTGTGTTAATGTAGCTATCTCATCTTGTGAACTTATCTCTAATTGTGTCGAATAGTTGTGTGTCTGAGTTATGTAATCAGTTGTAGCTGTTAGCTCTTCAATAGGTTTTACTATCTCTTTTGATTGTTTAATGGATATATAGATTATTAACATAAAAACAACAAGTGACATGTAGAGTAGAAAACTTATAAAATCATATAAAAATTCAAAAGCAACATCTTTATCCACCACATATACAATATGAAAACCATCTAAAATAGGTGATAATTTTTTGTATACAGCAACATGGTTATCGTCTATTAGACTATTTCTTGAATAGTTAAAATCAATACTTAAAGGTACATTTTCACCTATAATATAAGAGTTTTTCGGATTTATTATAAATGAGTGTATTGTGTCGGTATGTGTTAAGTATGAATCTAAATTATTTAAATTGTAGCGTAAAACCAAAAATCCCAGCTGTTTTGTTTTATCAAATGAAGCGGTAATTTGTGAATATATATATAAGTTATTATCCATTATATAAGTTCCATGGTCTTTTAAATTGAACTTATTTAAATTACAATTTTTGAGTAAATTATCTTTATTTGATGAAGCGACTATTGTAGAGTCTAAAGTAACTGCCATAAAAGAGATATCTAAATTTAAATCATCTGCTTTTTGAGTTAAAAGTCTTGAAATCCTTTTGTCAATATCTTCTGCTAAGAGGTCATCCATTAAATCAAGAGAGCTTAGAAATTTAACTTCTTTGTTTAAACCGTCTAAATGATTGTCAATTAATTTTATAACCACATTGGTTCTGTCAAGCTGTTCAACTATAGTCCTGTTCACCATTTTTGATTCACTTAAAAAAAGTGTATATATTAAAAGTGTAAGAAATGGTAAAAAGCCAATACTTATAAAAATAAATAGAAGTTTATTGCGTAGTGATGTTTTAAAAAAATCAAACATCTTTTAATCTTGCTCTTATCTCTAATATTTCATCAAGAGAATCAATAAACAGTTCAACTACCTCAGGATAAAAATATGAGCCTGAATAACTTTTTATGATTTCAATAGTTTTTTCAAGTGTAAAGGCTTTTTTATAAGGTCTCTCACTAAGTAGAGCATCAAAAACATCAACAATTGCAACAATTGCACCGCTAATTGGTATATCATCAGCTTTTAGAGAGTTTGGATAGCCTAAGCCGTTGTATTTTTCATGATGTGTATGCGCTATTTCAGCTGCAAGTTTTAAAAGAGGTGTTTCTTTTTGAGATAGTATAGAGTAGCCTATAGAGGAGTGTTGTCTCATTATTTTAGATTCTTCACCATCATGTTTACCTTGCTTTAGAAGTATATTATCAGGAATGCCTATTTTCCCCACATCATGCATAGGGGCAGCAAGTCTCATAAGTTCTACATCATCAACACTCCATCCGAATTTTTTGGCTATTAAAGCTGCCATTTCACCAACCCTGACCGTGTGTTTTGAGGTTTCATTGTCTCTAAATTCAGCAATTTTACCTAGTATAGAGACAATGTCTCGTTCACTTTTTTGGACTTCAACAAGTGCAACTTGAAGCTCTTTTGTTTTTTTAGAAACCTCTAATTCTAAAATCTTTTTGTGATCTTTGAGCATATTTTGATACGCTCCGAGTTTAATGGCATTTTTAACTCTAAGGCCAAATTCAATTATGTCATAAGGCTTTGTTAAATACTCATTTGCACCAAGTTTGAGCCCCTTGGTAATAGCTTCTTTGTCTGAGAGGGCCGAAATAATTATAAGGGGAATGGTTGAAAACCTGTCATCATTTTTTATGATACTTGTAGCTTCATATCCATCCATAACCGGCATCATTAAATCCATCAGAATTAAGTCAATTCTTTGAGTATCTAAAATATTTAGAGCCTCTT
>DAOVJL010000217.1 GCA_030673275.1 Sulfurimonas sp. | reverse complement strand
AGCTATATTTAAACTACATGTAGCTGACTTAAACTCTAGCTTTATATTTTTTTTATCCAAAAGTTCATCAAAATATTTTATGCTCTCATTGATTACATCAGAAAAATCCAACTCCTCTTTAGCTTCACTTTTTGCATCAAAACTTAAAAAACTTAGAGATGAGTAGATATCATAGAGTTGTTTTGTACTGATAGATATGTTTTGTATGATTTTTTCATCATACTCTTTTTTACTTTTTGCTCTTGAGGTACTCATCATAAGTGCAGTTATTGGTGTGTTTAACTCATGCGTAGTATCTTTTACAAACTCTTCTATTTCTAACATCTTATCTTTTATGGGGCGTAAAAATATGTAAGAAAGTATAACCGCTATTATTATAATAATAATTCCGACAAAGACGGAGGTAACAATAACACTATTCCTTAGTTTCATTACATTTGTTGTACATGTAGTACTTTGTACTACTACATGATCAATACCAAGGTGCCCGGTTGTCGCTTGTGAAATCAGGGTGAATGTATTATCACTTAGATAGTAGTCTTTTGAGAAATCCACTTTTTGTAACTCTGAGCCATATTTTATATTATGATTAGCGTCATATAGCGCTATGTTTGTGTTAGAAAATTTCTCTAATTCAAAATCTGAATCCATCATATGTGCTTTTATTACAGATGAGCTGACTTTATAGGCAATATTATTCATTTTGTAGTAGTTGCTCTGCATCTCAATAGATTTTTGTGACGAGTAAAACCAGTAGCTAGCCATGATTAGAAATATAAATGAAGAAAGTAGATAAAGAGTTAAAAATGAGTAGAATGATTTTTTGGTTATGTTATTCATATTTGTGACCTATTCCTCTTATTGTTAGTATTTTGTCTTTACCGATAATCTCTCTAAGGGTCCTTATATGCGAACGAATAGTTGCATCGCTTGGTATGTTGTCAAAATCCCAAATGTTTTGTGTTAGTTCCTCGTTAGTTATAACTCTTTGATTGTTATTGATAAAGTAGGTTAATATATCACTGTCTTTCTGGCTTAAAAAATACTCTTTAGAATCTTTTGTTATTGTTTTTGTTTGTATAGAGAATAGTATATTTTTGCTTATTGATATCTCATGGTTAGTATCTATATTGAATAATTTTTTAGTGTTTTGTATGCGAGCATTTAACTCTTCGAGTTCAAACGGTTTCTTTATATAATCATGTGCACCTAATTCAAATGCTTCTTTGAGATATGCGGTGTCAGTGTATGCTGTTATGATTATTGTGGGCGTTGTATTATTAAACTCTCTTAGCTCTGCTAAAAGCTCAAGCCCGTTTTTACCGGCTACATTTATGTCAAATATAAAAAGGTCATATTTATTGGAGTCTAATTTTTTGTATACTTCTTCGGAGTTAAATGCGTAATCGACACTCCATGATTCTCGTAGGTAGTCTAGTAAAATATCTGATAGAACAGCATCATCTTCCATCAAAAGTATTTTCATGACTAGTCCATCCATCTTTGAGGGTCATAACCATCACTTGGACGCTCTACCACTTTGTTGGATATTTGTTTTATCATGGTAATAACTTCAGAGCCGTCAACGGGACTTTTCTTGCTGGAATTTTCTAGCTTGGTAAAGCCAAATCTCTTAAAGTAGTTTATTGATTTATCGTTATTTAAAACACTTACGCTTATTTGTCCATATAATGATCCAGCTTCTAAAAACAGTTGCTCAAGCATAGCTAAGCCAATACCTTGCCCTCTAAACTCCGGTTTTACAGCTATATTCAAAACAGGAGTTTTGTCATCTACATAAGCATTGGAGTTATCCTCTTTTTTTAACTCTCTTATCCAAATGGCACCTGCAATTTTATTATTAACCAAAGCATAAAGTCCAAGATCCTTAGTGGTTAGCCCATAAAACTTAGAGTACATGTCAAGTTCTGCAAAATCATCAACAGTTTTTCCTACTTCATCAAGCCTTGCACTAAAGTGAAGCATGTCTTTTACGATACTCTGTTCCGATGAGCGTAAAAAATAGAGTGTTGGTGTCATATCTACTCGGTTAAAGTGGTGATGTCTACACCACGCTCTTTAAGTTTATGTCCAATTTCTACTACTTTGTCTTTATATTTTTCAGACTCCATAAAACCTTCATAAGCATCTATCTCTTTCTCGGCAACTCGTGCTGCTATATTTTCTATTTTTGCTAGTGTCTCTTGTAGTTCTTCTTCTAAATCTTCTACGGTTTTTTGCAAAGTTATACCTTTTAATTTATTCGTATAATTATACTACACAAACATTACACACTATTAATATATAATTTTTAAATCATAAATAACAAGGAAAAAAAATGAAAACTCTTAAATTATCGGCATTAATGTTAGCCGCGGTTCTGTTTTTAGGATTAGGTGCTACAACTGCTGTTGCAAGTGAAACAAAAGGCATGACTTTAGATGCTAAAAGTCTAAATCTAAAAACCTGTCAAGGCTTACAAAATTGTAAATGTACTGAGTGTAAGTGTGATAAATCAGACAGTAAAACTTGTACATGTGAAAAATGTAACTGTAGTTCTAAAGGTTCTAAAAAAGGCGTAATGAAATGCGGTCCTGGAAAATGTGGTGCTGCTAATACTCCTCCTAATAAAGTGATGAAATGTGGACCAGGGAAGTGTGGAAGCAATTAGTTACTTTATAGTTAAAACTCTGTTATGAGTTTTAACTCCACCTCCTTCATCTGACCTTTAAAATCTATTCAACTGTCCATAAATAAAGCAGAGGAGTCTATTATGAAACTCAAAGAATTATATATGAATTTTACAACTGTTGCGAATTTATTTAAGCCTCTGTCATTTCTTTTTGCAAGATTGATAGTGGCATACGGTTTTTATACCCCGGCAATGAACAAATGGAAAGATATAGAAGGTGTGGCTGAGTGGTTTGGAAGTATAGGCATACCATTTCCTTTGCTAAACACATATATGGCAGCGACTACCGAGGCTTTAGGAGTAGCTTTACTCACTTTAGGT
>DAOVJL010000151.1 GCA_030673275.1 Sulfurimonas sp. | reverse complement strand
CAGAGAAGAACTTGATAAGCGGACCTTTAAGACCGTCTTCTTTCATTTGGAAATAACCAAGACCATGCGCACCGAATTTTCTTACAAACTCTTCAAAGCCTTTCATTTCACGTTTAGAGAATACTAAATCAGCACCCGGAACTTTAAGCGCTTTAATACGGTTAGTGTGAGGCTTTTTAGCGATATTAGTAAAGATTTCATTGTCACATCTCTCAAAGATGTCTATAACATCAACCATCTTAAGGTCATATCTCATATCCGGTTTATCAGAACCGTACCATTCCATAGCGTTAGCGTGAGTAATACGGTTAAAAGGAGGTTTAACTTCAACACCACATGCGCCAAACATAGCAGTTAGTAGGTCTTCTGCTACTTTGATAACGTCTTCTTGGTTACAAAAGCTCATCTCAACATCTATCTGAGTAAATTCCGGTTGACGGTCAGCTCTTAAATCTTCATCACGGAAACATTTTGCTATCTGGAAGTATCTATCGAACCCACCAACCATTAAAAGTTGTTTAAAAAGTTGAGGTGATTGAGGAAGTGCGTAGAACTCGCCGTTGTGAACACGAGATGGAACTAGATAATCTCTAGCACCCTCTGGAGTAGACTTAGTTAAAATCGGAGTTTCAACTTCCAAGAAGCCGTTTGCATCTAGGATATTTCTACATGCGATAGCTGCTTTAGAGCGAAGACGAAAAACTTCAAGTAAGTCAGGATCACGAAGCTCTAAATAACGGTATTTGAGTGTAGTCTCTTCACCAACACTCTTGTCACCGATTACAAATGGAACAGGAGCAGATTTATTTTCAATGATAAGCTCATTAACAATAATCTCAATAGAACCAGTTTTTAGTCTTGGGTTAGTTAGACCTTCACCACGAAGACGAACAGTACCTTTAGCGATAAGAACATACTCATCACGAACACCATCAGCCATTTTATGCGCACTAGCACTATCTTCCGGGTCACATGTAAGCTGAACTAATCCGCTTTTATCTCTTAAATCAATAAATATGATTCCACCATGGTCACGATAGTTGTTTGCCCAACCGGCTAGAACAACATCTTGTCCAACATTTGCTTCACTTAAATCTGTACAATAATGACTTCTCATAAAAATAGAGTCCTAGTAAATAATTTTCGCGATTATATCTAAGCTTAGCTTATAATTTCTTCAATGTCTTGAGATAAAAGTACACCTTCACCTCTGTAAATCATATTCTCTCCATTTTTGTAAATTACCATAGTCGGCACTTGAAAAACATCGTAACGCTCTGCAAGGTCAGGAGAATCGCTGCACTCTATACTTAATACAGTTACATTTTCATTCTCTTCTTCAATATCTTCTAATTCACTTTCGAGTGCATGACAAGCATCACAAAATTCTGAACCAAATTTTAATATTACAATATTGTTTTTCTCAAACTCTTCTGTAATTACTTGCTGAAAATCACTCTCATCTACTTCTATAAATGCCATATTGTCTCTCTTATTTACTTATTGCGCAAATTCTAGCATATTATTTTGCTTATAAAGTGTATAATCTTAAAATATTTTAAATAAAGAGTTGTATTTGGAAAATAGAGTCATAAAAAAAATTGGCGTAGTGCTAAGACCATCAACACCAGAGATAAAAGATTGCTACATCAAACTGGAAAAGAGTTTTGAAAACTACGGCATCGAAGTCTTTTTAGAGGGCAATAGTGCTTTTATGATTGATATGGACGGGGAAAGCTTTGAAGCAATCTGCAATAAAGTTGACATGTTGGTTTCTCTGGGAGGTGATGGTACTTTTATTTCTACTGTTAGAAAGTCATTTGATTTTGATATTCCAATAGTTGGTGTTTATGCAGGAAATCTAGGTTTTTTAGCAAATATTTCTCTTGATGAACTTGACTCTTTTGTTGGGTTGATTGTTAAAGGTGAGTATAAAATTGATGAGAGATCAGTGATTGAGGCAACTGTCATTAAAAACTCAAAAGAAGTGAAAATGTATGCTTTTAATGATATTGTTTTAACTCGTACAAGAGTTTCAAATATGATTCATATTGAAACCTTAGTTGATTCTAAAGCTTTTAACACTTATTATGGTGATGGTGTAATCGTTTCAACTCCTACAGGCTCTACAGCATATAATCTTTCTGCCGGCGGACCGATAGTTTTTCCTACAACTGATGTTTTTACACTAACACCTATATGTCCACACTCTTTAACGCAAAGACCGGTTGTTCTTCCTGGAAAATTTCCAATTGAGATGAAAACATCAGAGGAGAGAGCTCTTATAATTATTGATGGGCAGGAGATGCATGAGCTAGGTCTTGGAGAGAGCGTACAGATAAAGCTGGCTACCAAAACAGTTAAGCTGATGCATAAAAAAGAGTATAGTTACTTTGATGTACTCAAAGAGAAATTAAGTTGGGGCGAGTAACGCCTTACTTCGCCAATATTAAACCCAACTTTATTATAAAGTTGGTATATATTTTGATAATTCTTCAAGTTCGCTATCACTAAACTCTGATACTTTTTCATTCATTGTGCTGCCCATACCATACTCACTTCTTGTCCCATCACGGTAACCTTGCAGAGCAGTTAATATTTCTGCCTGTGTTAAAGTGTTTGGAGCCATAGATACACCCATACCGCTTTCATCCATTTTTGTACCATGACATTCTGAACAGACATTTGAAACAATACTTTGTGCAGATGATGCAAAAATAAGAACGGGAAAGATTGTTAGTAAGATTAATTTTTTCATAATAATACGCCTTTGTTTAATAAATTATCTAATCATAGTTTATTATGTCTTTTTAAATTATATTTTAATGTTATCACAATAAATTTTTTAGGTAATTTTAATTTAATGGTTATTATTGATGTTTTTAAAGAGAAGTCAGGGTGGTTTGAGTAAGCTTAATACTTACTCAAACCATATTTTTTCCAAGCCTTTTTAGCTCTATCTAAATTTGCTTTTTTGGCTTTTTTGATTAAAGCAGCGCCCCTTTTAAGATCTTTTTTAATGCCTGATCCAGTTACAAAGAGCATACCAAGATTGTATTGAGCAACTTTTCCTTCTTTATTTATCGCCTCTTCAAACTGTCTTATAGCCAGTTTCTCTTTTCTGCTGCCTCTCATATTTTTATAGTAGCTAATAGCAATTGTAATAAGTAATGTTTCATCTTCATGGTTAAATGTTTTTGCAAGCAGTGAGGCTGCTTTTTTACTGTCTGGGCTTATGTCATCTCCACGTAGATATAAAAACCCCAGCATAAACTCTGATTCTACTTCTCCTTTCTTAACACCTTTTTCCCAAAAGCTGACGGCAGTTTTAATATCTCCGTCTTCATAAGCATCATCGCCTTTCTCATAATAACTTGCATTCAGTAATGCAGTTAAAGCTACTGCAGTTACAATTAATCTAAACATTCCAATTTTTCCTTTATTTTCTTGATATTATTAATATCTTTGAAATTTTTTCGGAATAATACTATATGTTATCAATTTTTGATATAAAAGCTTGTTTAAATTAGTTAAATTTGTGATTTTTATCACAAAAGAGAGTTGTAAAAAAAATTGTATTATTTAAAAATATGACAAATTGCAATATAATAAAAAAGTTAATAATAACAAAGTATAATTTGAAAATAATTTATAAGGTTATATGAATGATAGAAAGATTTTTTTTAAAAGATTATCTTAGTTTCAAAGAGATAGAGCTGGATTTAACATGCGGACTAGTCGTTTTTACTGGTCCAAGCGGTAGCGGTAAGTCTATTTTAATGAACTCTATTCTCTCTTCTGTCGGTGCCCAAGCTTGTGAGGCATCACTATGTGAATCTACCGTCACATGGGATCTTGATACAGAAAACATAGGCATTGAGAGTGATGATATAAATGTTTTTAAGCACATAAAAAAAGAAAAATCAAGATATTTCATAAACAACCAAAGTGTTTCAAAAAAAGCTATGAGCACTCTTGCTTCT
>DAOVJL010000207.1 GCA_030673275.1 Sulfurimonas sp. | reverse complement strand
TTCTAGTTAAAATTAACTAATAGAGGGTTAAACTGTACTAAATTAGTATTATATTGTTAATCTATTTTAAAAGTTATTCTAAAGTCTCCACTACTAAGCTCTTTTGCCTCATGAGATATGGTTAGAGGAATTCTGTCATACAGAGGAAATGGTTCATGAAAGAATATACCAACAAGTCTATCCTCTTTACTTTTAAGCAGACTAAGTCCACACATAGTATTTACCATTGGTTCTGGCGGTTGACATTTAGTAGCATCAAACTCATAAAAATTCAATCCATCCTCTTCGTATTTATAAAAATCTAATGTTGCTCTTGGAACTTCTATTAACTCTTTTTTCATTGTTTTATTAACCTTTTATAGTGATAAATATATTTTTGCTCTTTGGCACTCCACTCAAAATATTTTGAAACTTTTTCAAAAGCTTTAAGAACAATAGTTTCATGGCAATCTTGTCCATATATTGTTATGGGAGTATGGTAGTATCTATTGTACGACTTAATTGGATGTAGTAATACATCTTTCCATGTAATCTCAATTTTACCATCATATGGCTCAAAAGGAACTGTAGAAACAACAGTTTTGTTTTTTGTTTTGCATTTAAAGTGACAAACTACATAAAATCTATCTATTTTTACAAAATCCAGCAAAGAAACTACCTTATTTGAGTGCTTTATCATGCTTATCTCCCAAAGTTGTTTCTTTGGTATAAGCAATAAAGATTCCAAGTATTATAAAATTATATAATAAGCTTTATTTCAAAACCTTTTCGTTCTCCATCTAGTAACTCAACACTACCGCCATGTGCTTCAGCTATCTGTCTTGACAGCACAAGCCCCAATCCATTACCTTTTACTTTAGTGCTTTTAAATGCTTCAAAAAGCTCTTTAGTATTTTCAATTTTTACACCACTATCATAGATATAAAATTTATGAAACTTTTCATCACTGTCATAAACTATTTCTATAACTCCATCTTCATTATCATCAAGTTCTATTGCATCTATAGCGTTTGTTAAAAAATTAGAAAATAACATCTCTAATAGATCTTTATCTGCATTCATTGTAAAGTTTTGCTCAGGAAAAATAAATGTAATATCTTTTGTATAACCGCAATAACCAACTCCTGTAATTAGTTCATCTTGCAGCTGGCTCCACTTAAATGGATCCATATTCGCATCAACACCCTTAGAAAACATCAACGTAGCTTTTATAATTCTTTCTATCCTTGAAACTGATTTTTGTATCTCTTCAACAATAGGTATATTTTCAGGAATTACTCTCTTTTTAAGAGTTGAACTTAGAAGTGATATTGAGCCTATTGGATTTCGTATCTCATGAGATAAGTGTGCAGCCATCTGTCCCATTGTTGCAAGGTTTTCTTTTCTTTTTTGCACTGTAATATCTGTTGCACTAATCATTGTTTTATCTTTATAAAATGAGCTTTTTACAAGGTATGAATAAGAGTTAAATTTAACCTCATAATCATCACTTCTAGGTTCAAGCAATTCAAGTAAATCTTCAAGCTCTTTAGCATGTGAATTTTGCAAAAAAACATCACCATCTTCAGTTAACACCCAGATAGGATTTGGTAAAAACTCAACTATATTTTCAACTGTCTCTTGCAGATGACTATATGACTCTTTAAGCTCTGTAAACTCTTTCTCTACTTTATATGTTTGTTCAATTAAGAGACTTAATTCTTCTGGTGTAATACCGGACATCAGTCTGAAAAACCTAAAATAATTTTATATAAAGAGTACGCATCATCACTGCCGCAAAGCTCTCTGATTGAGTGCATAGCGAAAGTAGGAAGTCCAACATCTAAAGTATCTATACCGAGCCTTGTAGCAGTTATTGGCCCTATTGTTGAACCACAGCCCATATCACTTCTTGTAACAAACTGCTGTATAGGCTCATTTAAAGAAGAAGCAATATTCATAAACCTTGAGATAGTTTTAGAATTTGAAGCATAGCGTTGATTTGCATTTACCTTAATTACACTACCTTTATTTATATTTGGAGCGTGATTTTTGTCGTGTTTATCTGAATAATTTGGATGAACAGCATGTGCATTATCAGCAGAAATCATTATAGATGTACTAATCATATTCATATACTCATCATAGTCACTGTACATTCTTTTGAGAGTGTTTTCTAAAAAACTTCCACCAGCACCGGAAGTTGATTCACTTCCAACCTCTTCATGGTCACTGGCAATAAATAGCATTGGTTTATCATCTTCAATACTGCATATACTAAGCATTCCAACATAACAACTTAAAAGATTATCAAGTCTGGCACTGGCAATAAAATCATCGTTCAACCCTGTCAATGAAGCCTTTTGCGTATCATAAAAACTAAGTTCTCATGCATACAACTCTTTAACATCTAAAACATCAAGCTTTGAGAGTTGCCACTTTAAAAAATCTTCAAAATTAAAATCATCACTTGTGGTTAAAATTGGACAGATATCAGTCTGTTTATTTATAGTTCTGTCTTTGTTCGCTTTATCATCAAGATGAATTGCAAGAGATGGAATAACAGCGATAGCCTTCTCTACATTTATCAAAGCATCTTTAATAATATTTTGAGAGTTAAGATATGATACTCTTCCAGCTAAAGATAAATCTCTGTCAAACCAAGGATTTAAAAGCAAACCGCCATAAGGCTCAACCCCAAACTTTACTACGCCATGCTCTTTTATAACAGGACTAGGTTTTAGCTTTAAATTTGGTGAATCAGTATGAGCACCAACCATAGTATAATTTTTTCTTTGGGGGTAAGTAAATGCAATAATAGATGAATCATTTCGAGTAACATAATACTTTTTACCATGCTCAAGATTCCACTTCTGCTCTTCATGCAATTTAATAAATCCAGCATTTATAAACATCATTGACATATTGTTCGTAGCATGAAAAGGCGTTGGAGAGGCATCTAGAAAACCTAAAAGTCCTTCATTAAATTCGTTTTTATTCATTAAGTTCCCTAATTATTCAATTATTCTCAATTATACATAAACTTTAGTAATATTAATGTAATAATTATTATTTAAAGAAGAATTAGTTAGAGTAACAAATGATAAATTTATTAGCAATTGATGATATACAAGTTAATCTAGATTTAATTC
>DAOVJL010000227.1 GCA_030673275.1 Sulfurimonas sp. | reverse complement strand
TGTTAAATATATGCAAAACTATAAAAGCAGAGCACTGGTTGATTTTGATAAAGGCTTAATAACAGTAGAGACTCTAGACTCAATCAACAGTAAAAAAAGTTTAAAAAATGCGATTGTAACTACACTGCTTCTGCCGGATGACCCGAGAAGTGCTGACCTGTTTGGCGCTAAAAAGATAAAACTGGGTGAGACTCCTTATCTGCTTGGTGAAGTAAAAGATGACCAAAATAAAGATATCCGTTATGCTTGGAGAGCTGGGCGATATGCAGATATACTTCTAGCTGACAACTACAAGGTAAAAAACATAGTTAGAGACAAAAAAGATGTAAAAGTCCACTATGTCACAATGGCAATGGTTAAAGACCACTCAGATATTCGAGTTGCCAAGTTTAAACCACATGTCAAAAAGTATGCTAAAAAGTTTAATGTAAGTGAGAATCTGGTTTATGCTATTATGCAAACAGAGAGTAATTTCAACCAATATGCAGTAAGTGGAGCCGGTGCATTCGGACTAATGCAAATAGTGCCAAGAAGTGCAGGAATAGATGCATATAAGTTCGTAAAAGGCAAGAGCAGTACACCATCTAAGTCATACCTGTTTAATGCACAAAATAATATAGAGTTGGGAGTAGCGTATATTCATATTTTGAAAGAAAAGTACTTACTAGGTATACAAAATCCAGTATCTAAAGAGTACTGTGTAATCAGTGCTTATAATACCGGTAGCGGAAACGTGCTAAAAACATTTCATAGCGACAGATCAAAAGCAAAAGATAAAATAAACTCCCAAACAGCATCTAATGTTTATAAAAAGCTTCGTTCAGATTTACCATATGAAGAGACTAGAAGGTATCTCAAAAAAGTAGTTGATTATAAAAAAGATTTTGTAAGTTTATAAGGAATATTCCAAAGAGGGCAAAGGATGCTATTTTTTGGTATTATGCTTATACAAGGTCATTTAAAACATTTTCATTTTCAATTCTCGAATGAAGATGCTTTTTTGTCTCATTTAGTATTTGCATTAATCTATTAAATACTATGGTTGACGACAGGGATGTGTCAAAAGTATCTGTTCCAATACAAGAAGTATTATTTTTAAAATATTTGTCTAAATACATAATAAGGTTTTGCAAAGCTTTAAACGCCCTATTATGCTCAGTATTAGGTAAAATGATAAAATAGTGATTTTCATCAATTTTGAGTAAATAATCAGATACTCTCATAAATTGACTTAGTTTATCCACTGGCAACTCTTTCTCATGATATAAAATAGCAAAAGTAAACTCAACTTTATATCGTTTAGCAGAATAATACGATTTTTCTACTTCTACTCTCAGTCTATTTTCAATCTTATCATCCATATATAACCTTTCACGTGTATAACATTATAACCAATTTAAGACCAAAGCTGCAAAATCTCCAGTTTTCTGATTGGCGAATTATAAAAAAGATTTTGTGAATTTATAAATATGCTAAAATTGCACTTTGCTGCAATGATTTTGTATGTAGCGGTTTAATATATCGGAGTAAATTTGATAATACGTATTTTTATTTTTTTTATAATAACATTTATATTTACTTCTTGTAGTATGAAAAGTATTACTAAATTTACAACTAGCCCTTATAGTGTTATTATTAATTCTAATTCACAAATAGACAGTATTGATAAATCTCAATTGCGCAACTTATTTTTACGAAAAAACAGTTATATAAACAAGCAGAAAATAATTCCAGTAAACTTACTAGCTGACAATAGTGCAAGAAAGGCTTTTGAGTCTAGCATCCTTAATATGAATAGAGCAACTTTAAATACATATTGGATGAATCAGCACCTTAAAGATATTAGGCCGCCTCTTTCAAAAAAATCATATAATGCTGTGCTAATTTTTGTTCTAAATGTTGATGGAGCTATTGGTTACATACCATCAAATATGGTAGATAATAGAGTAAAGGTAATTAATGAGTTTTAGGATCACAATGTTAAATTAAAAGATTATAGTTTAAAAGTAAGTAATTTAGGGGAATAAAATAGTGGACTCTCAGAGATTGAACCTCTGAGCACTCTTTTATTAAGTTGATATCATTGCATCAAGCGTCTCTGCCACACTCTCGCCAAGAGCATTTAGATTGTAGCCACCTTCAAGCATAAAAATTTTTGGAACGTCACTGGAGTGCATAATTGACTTCACAATCTTTTTAATTCCCTGTGTACTCACTTGCAATTGAGCTAAAGGATCGGCGGCATGAAGGTCATAGCCAGCTGAGACTAGGATGATATCAGGTTTAAAACTTTCAACGTCAAGGGGAAGTTCTTCTTCATAAATAGGGAGAATATCATCATCTGTACTAAAAGCCCGCATTGGAAAGTTGTGGGTAAATCCTTCTCCTTCACCACTTCCACACTCATCAATAGAACCGCTACCAGGATAGGCAGGATACTCATGTGTACTAAAGTAAAAGACGCTTGAGTCATCATAAAAAATATCCTGAGTTCCATTACCGTGATGTACATCAAAGTCGATTATCATTACCTTTTCATATCCCTGTGATTGAGCATAACGAGCCGTGATAGCGATGTTGTTAAATAGACAAAAGCCCATAGCCTGAGTGCTTGTTGCATGATGTCCCGGAGGTCGTACGGCACAAAAAGCACTGTTTATTTCTCCTGAAGCAACTTTATCTACCGCTTCCTTGCCGGCTCCAACTGCCATTAAGGCTGCTTCATATGACTCAGATGAAACCTGAGTATCTGCATCTATAGCCTCTTCTAGCGAACTTTTCTCATCAACAAATTCTATATGATAAGAGGGATGTACCTGCATAACAAGTTCCAAAGATGCAGGTTTAGGCTCTACAAAGAGCAAACGTTCATGAAGCGGCTCTATCGCTTTTATAATAGACCGAAGTCTATTGGCATTTTCAGGATGATACGCACCTGTATCA
>DAOVJL010000185.1 GCA_030673275.1 Sulfurimonas sp. | reverse complement strand
TTGAAGATGGTACTTTTCATTCTGATAACAGCGGAGTGTTTCACTTTGGGTTCGGTGAAAAAACATTAACAAAAATAGCACAAAATGCAGGTTTTACAAATATTAAGTTTAAAAATATTAATACTATAAACAAACCACATGGAAATTTTGATATATTTTTACTGACTGCAAAAAGATGAGGTTACTCTTCATCCTCTTCATCCATAAGTTTAAGTTTTAAAACATGTCTCTCTGTTACAACTGTTTTAAATTCACCATCAAAAACTTTTATATCTAATACATTCCCTGTTACCTTTACATTTCTTTTTCTACCCTCTTTATGGCGAACTTTGGCAGTAAAATTCACTATATCACCAAATTTAACTGGAGATAAAAACTGACAATCGCTGGCAACCAAAACAACATTTTTCTCATTTACTGCAATCATCGCAGCATAATCAGCTGCAGAAAAAACAAAACCACCATGAATTAAACCTTCTTTATCGGCGATCATCTCATGAGTTGTTACCAATTTTAACTCAACATATCCATTTTCCAGTTTCTGTATTTCACCACTCAAATCATGATTTACCTCTTCATGAGTTTTTAGTACGACATCTTTCTTTTCCTCGTTCTCTAACTCCTTAGATTCGCCATAACCTTCATCTTCGTCTTTATAAATACTCTCTTCTTCAACTTCACTCATCTCTTATCCTTAATAAGTCTTACATACACTCTTGCAGGAGCAGGATAGCCCTCTACAGTTTTAGTTTTATCATTCTCGTCTAGAAAATCTTCTAATGATTGACCCTCAATCCACTCTGTCTTTCTCTGCTCATCCGCCTCTGTTACAGAGGTTTCTAAGACTTCAAAACTACTAAATCCAGCTCTTAAACACCAGTTATTCAAAGCTTTTATGGTTGGTACAAAATAGATATTTGGTATCTTAGAGTACGACGATTCCGGACATAAACACATCTCATCATCCCCCTCTATATAAAAAGTATCTAAAATAACTTCACCCTCTTTATCAAGCCCCTTATAAAGAGACTTTAACATGGCAACCGGATCACTTCTATGATATAAAACACCTAAACAGAAGATAGTATCAAATCTCTCTTCATAAAACTCAAGGTGTTCAACCCCTAAAAGTTCATAAACTATTTCACTCTTAACAAAATGGTTTATAAAGTCGAACTGTGTTTTATACAAAGGCGATGGATCAAAACCAACTAGTAACTTTGGTTCATCTTCTTGCATTCTAAACAGATAGTAACCATTGTTACAACCTATATCGGCAACTCTTTTATCTTTTAAACTAAAATGTTTGCGTAATAGATTATATTTTATATTACTTTTCCACTCAGAATCTATATAAGTATCAAAAAGTTGAAATGGTCCTTTTCGCCAAGGCATCATTAACTTAGCAACTTCTCTTATATTTTGTGAGGCCCTGCCGCTAATCTTGACAACATCACCAAGGTCCACATTCCAAGTTCCATCTTCTATTGCTTCAAGTGCCTCACGTAGCGGAACTATATTTTTCCATGTCATCCACTTCTGTCTATCTACTCTTAACTCTTTTAGGTTCATTTTAATCACTATAATATATAAATTTTATTATAATTGTACCTTAAAACAATAAGGAAGTTTATGCGCTTAGAAAAAAAAGCCACTCTTATATCAACATCTGTTGCCGCTCTGCTAGTATTAATTAAAATGACAGTTGGAATGTTGAGTGGTTCAATTGCAGTTCTGGCATCAGCAATTGACTCCCTGCTTGACTTAACAGTTTCTCTTTTTAACTATTTTGCACTTAGCCATGCTGAAAAAGATCCAGATGATGACTTTAACTTTGGACGAAACAAGATAGAGCCACTTGCAGCAGTTATAGAGGGTACTGTCATCTCATTATCAGCACTATTTATACTCTATGAAGCACTTAGTAAAATGATTCATCCAAGAGAAATGGGCTTTATGAGTGAAAGCATTTTAGTAATGCTGGTTTCCATAATAATTACTGCTTTTTTAGTTGCGTTTTTAAATCATGTTGCTAAAAAAACAAATAATATGGTCATAAAAGCCGATGCTCTTCACTATAAAACTGACCTTTTTTCAAACGGTGCCGTACTTTTAGCTCTTGGACTTATCGCTTTTACAGGAGAACAACTTATTGACCCTATTTTAGGTATCGGTATTGCTATTTATATGATTTACTCAGCTATTCCTATTATAAAAGAGGGTATTTTAATGCTTCTTGATGCCGCACTTCCTGAAGAAAAAATTGAAAAAATAAAAAATATTTTAGATAGTGAAAAAATAGTTACTAACTACCATTACTTACAAACGAGAGAATCTGGTTCGCATATATTTATATCCGTACATGCAGTATTTAATATTAGTATTTCATTATATGATGCGCATACTATAGCAGATAGATTGGAGCTAAAGATAAAAGAACTTTTCAAAGATAATCAAGTGCATATAATTATACACATGGATCCTTATGACGACTCAGAAATCAACGAAACAGAAGATGCCTACTAATATAAAACATAAAACATAAAACATAAAATATCATTCACATTCATATCATTTTTCTTGATTTATTCAATAGAAAAATTTATATATATATGCTATTATCTATTCAAAATATTATTATAAAGAGTCTATAAAAAAATAGAAGGTTGAATGTTTGCAGATATATCTAGTGATTTTATTATTCTTATCACCACAATACTTATTCTCATCAAGTGTTATAAATGGATATACCATAGAGCCAAAGGCTAATCTCAAAGGAGCAAACCTGCAAGATGCAGAACTAACAAATGCTCAACTTCAACGTGCAAATTTATCTGATGCAAATCTTACAAATGCACAACTTCAAGTAGCAGACCTCAGTTATGCAGATCTTCGCGGCGCTAATCTAAAAGATGCAGATATTAGCTATACAAAATTTACCGGTGCAAAGCTTGGTGGTGCTACGTGGGTTAACGGACTAAAATGTAGAAAAAACAGTGTAGGATTTTGTCGTTATATATATAAAGTAAAAAAGAAAGTGGCTAAAACTCACGTTGACTTTAAAGGTCAAGACCTATCTGGAAAAACTCTTGATAATGCAAATTTTGTAAAAGGTGATCTTAGAGGAACAAAGTTTCTAAAATCTTCGCTTAAAGGTGTAGACTTTACAAAAGCAAATTTAATGGGAGCTACTTTTAAAAGTGCAAAACTTCAAAAAGCCAATTTTACCGGAGCAAATCTTAGCGGAACAGACTTCCGATGGGCAAACCTGAAGGATGCTAACTTTAAAGATGCAATACTAAAACGGACAAGGTTTGAAGGTGCTACTTGGATAGATGGGA
>DAOVJL010000131.1 GCA_030673275.1 Sulfurimonas sp. | reverse complement strand
CTTATTTTATGGACTTATAGAACATTTAAAAGTAGAACTATCCTATATTTTTATTATTTTACTGACTATTTCATAAACATTTTTTGAGATAGAATGTGTAGAAACTACACGGTCTAACTCGGTTTTCATAGCATTTTTATTTTGTGGATTCAGTTTTTCATATATTTTAAATGCTCCGGCAAGACCTGACGCTATTTGTGGATTTATTTTATCTATGTATATTATTTTATCTACTACAAATTTATATCCGGAGCCGTCTTTTGCATGAAAGTGCTTATAATTTCTGGCAAATACACCTATAAGTGAACGAACTAAATTTGGGACTATATCATTATAAGCATCATCATTTTGAAGCTCCATAACACGTTCAAGTGTTCCATCTCTGTGTGAAGCTGCTAAAATTGAAAAATACTTATTCATCACTAAAGTATCATCTTTATACTTAGTATAAAAATCAGCTAATGTAGCTTTAGCATACTCTGGCGAAATATTTTCTAAAATATCAAGAGCAACTACTCTATCTGTCATTGTTAAAGAATTACTATATTGCTTATTTGCCATCTCAACAATCTCATCACTCTCTAATGCAGACAGAAGTTTAAGACAACGATTTTTTATACTTCTCTCACCCATACTTTTTGAATCAATATCTTTACATGTAGAATTATGATATTTTGTATAAATCTCTATAAGTTTATCTTTATACGTTGTTGCCAAATGTTTAGCAAGTTTTTCTTTTGCTTCATATATCGGTTCAAAATCTACCGTCTCTTGCCTCTGCATAAGAATAGAAACACTTGGAAGTTCTAAGAGTAAAGCCTTATATGAAATGTCTAAATCACTCTCTAGTATGTGACCAAAAGCTCGCACAAATTCATCATCTATATCTTCACCGTTCATCATTGCTTCAATAGTTAAAACTCCAAAAGATTGAGCTGACTCATATTTTACAAAACTGTTTTTATCATGTTTGGTTAAAAATCCATAGTTATTCTCTTGTAACTCAATAATTACAGGTGCAGAGAAATCTCTATTTATAGAAAGAAAGGGTTTTGCATCTACTTTAAAAACAAACTCCTCTTGTCTCTTTGAAACTATCAAAATTTCTTCAATAACCTCATCACCATTATCATTTAATAGAGCAATTTTCAGGGGATAATAGTATGGTTTTTGTTCGCTGCCATCAACTGCATTTGGAACAGCTTGAATCAAAGTCAACTTATACTCTCCATCTACAAAATTTTCCTCTACATGTAGAGTTGGTGTACCTGATTGATGATACCAAGTCTCAAACGCTTTTAGGTCTACTCCATTTGCTTCACTCATAGCCCATAAAAAGTCATCAGTTCGTACAGCTTGACCATCAAAACTTTCAAAATACAGGTCTGTCGCCTTGCGGTAATTCTCTTCCCCTAAAAGAGTGTGAATCATACGAATAATTTCAGCCCCCTTTTCATAAACAGTCGATGTGTAAAAATTGTTTATTGCCATATAGGAATCTGGCTGAATTGGATGTGCTGTTGGTGAAGCATCTTCCACAAACTGTCTATCACGAAGAGCTTTAACGTCCTCTATACGTTGAACTTCCTTAGAGTTTAAATCGCTAGAGAAACATTGATCACGAAAGACTGTAAGTCCCTCTTTTAAAGTAAGTTGAAACCAATCTCTACATGTAATTCTATTTCCGGTCCAGTTATGAAAATACTCATGAGCGATTACACTCTGTATGCCCATAAAATTAGCATCAGTGGCAGTATCTTCATCCGCTAAGACATATGCAGAGTTAAAAACATTCAACCCTTTATTTTCCATAGCGCCCATATTAAAACTATCTACTGCTACGATATTGTAAAGACTTAAATCATACTCACGACCATACATTTGTTCATCCCAGACCATAGCCTCTTTAAGTGATTTCATAGCATGTGTACACTTAGACTCATTTCCCTTGTCTGTATAAATATTTAGCTTTACTAATTTACCGCTTGCAGTAATAAACTGATCTTTTACAACTCCTAAATCACCAGCAACAAGCGCAAAAAGGTATGACGGTTTTGGATGAGGGTCATCCCATGTAATCCCGTGTCTTCCATCATCAAGTTTGAAGTTTGTAGCAGTGTTTCCATTACTAAGTAAAATTGGATATCTTTGTCTATCGGCTACTAAAGTTGTCTTAAAAATCGCCATAACATCCGGACGATCTAAATATGGAGTAATCCTTCTAAAACCCTCTGGTTCATTTTGCGTACAGAAAATATTTCCTGATTTATATAGACCTTCTAGTTCACTATTTTCTTGTGGATAGATTTTATTAAGAATTATCAGTTTGAATTCATTTGGAACATCTAAAACTGTAAGTGTTTCTTTATCAACTATATACCTGGTATCTTGAAGTTTTAAATCATTTAAATATATATCTACCAGTTCCAAATCTATACTATTTAAAATTATATCTCTAGCACTCTCATCATCTCTTTTAATACTCATCATATTTGTAACTTGTGTGTACTCTTCGAAGAGTTCAAAGACTAAATCACAGTTCTTTATTTGAAATTCCGGTGCTTTATAATCTTTTAGATAAGTAGTCTTAACTTTACTCATAAATTCTCTCATATTTTTTGCTAATCATATCATAAGATAATTACTATTAAAATCATATTGATAATAACTATCATTATTAATATATAATTAAGGAGATATTAGTTAGACTCCCTTTATTGAAAATGATTATCAATATAAGGAAAATGAAAAATGAAAAAAATATTAATGACAATCTTAGTAAGTTCTGTTTTGTTAAATGCACAAGTAATCCCTGGTATAAACTCTAAAAGTGGAGCTATGACTCTACCTGAAGGAAAACTGAAAATTGGTATTAGACATTTATATATAAAAAGGGGGAATATGGTTGATGGAACTAATAAAGTAACAAATAATGAAAATCTAGATGCTACAGCAAATATTACACTGCTGGCACTTAGATATGGAGTTAGTAACAACTTTGATTTAAGAGTTGCAATACCATACAAACAGATAGAAGCAACTGCTAAATTAGGAGCAAATGATGTAGCTATTGATAATATTGGCATAGGGGATATGGTTATTATGGGCCGATATGTAGTGCTTCCTATGAAAGATTATGGATTTCAACTTTCCGTTGGAGGGGGAGTAAAACTTCCTACAGGCTCAACTGATAGTAGATTTAAAACAGCACCTCCATTTGCACTGAATGAAAACACACCTATGCCAACACAGATGGGTACAGGAGCAGCTGAGTACAAAGCTGAATTAGGTATATCTAAGCTTATAAATAATAATATGAGAGTTGACTTTCACACTATGTACACATATAGACCAAAAGCTGAACATGATTATGATTTTGGAAATGAACTTAGTTATGATCTATCATTTACAAGTGCAGTTACAAAAAATATCAACTTAGGTCTTGAATACAATGGAAAATACAATAGCGAGACAGACATGGGCGATGATACAAACCCTACGCTTCGCTCATTACTCCCATTTAAAGCATTTAGTGGAACAGTAGGATATATAACTCCTGAAATAGAGTTTTTGCCATTTGACAAACCAAAAATTCACATGGGTGTAGGTGTTTCATTCTTAGCTCATTACAATACAAAAGAGTATCAACCGTTAGAGAAACAGAGATTTATATTTAGAATCGGTTACCTATTTTAAGGAGATAATTAAAATGAAAATATTAAAAAAAGTATTATTACTACTATCATTAGTGTTGTCACTAAGTGCAAATGAGTTTAAAAAAGTTGATAAACTTGTTCTTAGCGGTCCAATGGCTTCAGTTTCACATCCACTGCTGCATATGATAGAGACAAATGCACTAAGTGATGTTGCAAAAAAAATAGAGTTTGTTATGTGGAAAAATCCTGATGAGTTGAGAGCTTTAACACTTAGAGGCAGAGCTGATTTTATAGCAATTCCTACAAATGTTGCTGCAAACCTTTACAACAAAGGTGTTGATGTAAAACTACTTAATGTTTCTGTATGGGGAATTTTAGGAATGATTACAAGAGATAAGAGTAAAAAAACTCTAGCAGATTTTAAAGGGTGTGAGATTGCTATGCCATTTCGCGCTGATATGCCGGATATAGTCTTTGAAGAGATAGTAAAAAAACAGGGGTTGGACCCTAAAAAAGATTTTAAACTAAGATATGTAGGCTCACCGATTGATGCTATGCAGATGTTAATCCTAAGAAGAGTTGACCATGCACTTTTGGCAGAACCTGCTATATCTATGGCACTGAGAAAAACTAAATCTTTCCCTCTTAAACTTATAGCACCAGACCTGTATAGAAGTTCAGACTTAGAAAAAGAGTGGGGAGAAGTGTTTAATATAGAGGGTAAGATTCCAGAAGCTGGTGTAGCCATGATTGGGAAACAAGATGCGAAAGTAGTTAAAAGATTTAATGAAGAGTATGCAAAATCTCTAGCATGGTACAAATCTCATCCAAAAGAAGCTGGAGTATTAGTGGAAAAATATATACCAATGTTAAATGCGGATGCAGTAGCAGACAGTATGGAATAT
>DAOVJL010000159.1 GCA_030673275.1 Sulfurimonas sp. | reverse complement strand
CATCAAGATTGGGCATATTTATATCTGTTAATATAATATTTGGACGCTTGTGCAGATATATATCATATGCTTCATTTCCACATGATGCTGTATATACTCTATTGAAAAATATTTCTAAATACTCTTTTATAGACTCAAGTAACTCTAATTCATCTTCTGCTATCAAGATGGATATATCTCTAATTTTGTCAATTTGCATGTTTCATCTTTATTATAAATTCGGCTCCACTATTACCGTTTCTTGCACTAAGCGTACCATTCATATTATCTTCAATAATCATTTTAGCTATATGCAGACCAAGACCTGTTCCCATAGATTGGTGTTTTGTAGTAAAGTAGGGGTCAAATATTTTATTTAGATTTTTTTCTTCTATGCCACCACAATCATCAGCTATTGTAAGAGTTGTATACTTTTCATCTTCAAAAAGGGAAATTGTTATATTTGTATAGGATAGGTTTTTATTCTTTACGATGTCATTTATATTTGACAGTATTGAAACGATAACTTGTACAAATTCATTTATTAGACCATATACTTCAATATTAGGATCTATAAAAAAGTTTATCTTAATTTTTTTACTATTTGAAGACATGTTTAGTATATCAAGTGCTTTTTGAATTGCCTTATGGACTTTAAAGTAAGAACTGCCTTTATTTGGCTTATAATAATTCATAAAGTCTTCAATGGTATCAGACATATATGCTATGCGCTTTTCCATTTTTTCAAGCTTCTGGGCAGTATCTTCTTTATCAAGAGAGTTAATATTATTTTTTTCTTTTAGTATCCCTACAGTGCTACTCATTATTGCTAAAGGTTGACGCCATTGATGAGCGATATTACCTATCATCTCACCTATTTCAACCCTTTTTGATTGCTCTAAGAGTTGTAAATCACGCTCTTTAATAGTTTTTTCTTTATCTTGAAGTTTTTGAATTGTATCAATCAGTTTAAGATTATACTTATCGTCTATATATAAACCACAATCAAGATCTTTCATATCTTGAATTAAATTTTTAATATATTTTTTCTCTATTATAGAGCCATGCTGAGGGGCAATAAGATTTATATCAAGATTTTCGATTTTACCCAATGCATAGTTGAAAATATCTTTACTTGGCATATACTCTTGATGAAACTGTTTGGCCTTTTCAAAGTAACTCTTATCAGCATAAAATTCCCATGATTCTTCTATTCCGCCAAAGATATCACCGGAAAAAAGTACTTTTGAATCTGGCTCATAACTTACAAATGCACCTGGAGAGTGACAGTATGGAGTAGTATAGAAATCAAGTTTGAGACCTGTAGAAGTTATTAGTCGATTATCATGTTTGTCAATTTCATAGTACGAAGAAGTAATTAAATAGTGCTTAATCAAGAGAGACATTCTAGAATGCGTAACTATAAGTAAATCATCTCTGTTTATTAATTTTTCTATCTCTGGAACAGCTGCAGCTAAATCAGGGTCTTGATGATGAAGTACTATATATTTTATTGATTTAATATCAATAATACTTTTTACTTTTCTAATAATCTCACTAAACTCAAGCATGGAGCCCGGGTCAATAAGAATAGATTCATCATCATTTTTTATAAGGTATGGATGACACTGAAAAGGATCATCTTTAAGATGCATACCAACCCAATAGATGTCGGGTGCTATCTCTATCGCTTCGGATGTATCGTAATTTTTAGGCATTTTCCCCAAACCATTTAAGTTGCTCTCTAAGCAATACAACTTTTCCAACAACAATCAATGCAGGGGTTGGAACATCCTTGGCCTTTTCAACTATGTCTGATAGTGTTCCAACAACAACGCTCTGGTCTTTTGTTGTTCCTTTAGATATTACAGCACATGGGTAATTACTGTCTTTTCCTATCTCCATAAGTTTTTTGCTTATTTTAGGCAGATTGTGCAGCCCCATTAAAAATACAATAGTATCATCTGTTTTAAAGGTCTCCCAAGGGATTTGAGATTCTTTTTTATGTGGAGACTCATGTCCGGTTACAACTCTGAAACTTACAGCAACACCACGATGAGTTACAGGGATACCTGCATATGCAGGAGCACTAACTGCAGATGTTATGCCTGGGATTATGTCAAATTTAATATTTCTCTCAAGCAGATAGATAGCTTCTTCTCCACCACGACCAAATACAAATGGATCGCCGCCTTTAAGACGTACTACATTCTCATATTTTAGTGCATTTTGATAAATCACTTCATTTATATCATCTTGAGGTACAATATGTTTACCATCTTCTTTACCGACATAAACAAATTCACAACCATCTTTTGCTTCTTCCAAAATATCTGGATTTGCTAGACGGTCATAAATTATTACATCTGCTTCTTTAATTACTTTAAGTGCTTTTAGAGTTAATAACTCTATGTCCCCAGGACCTGCGCCTGTTAAATAAACTTTACCCATTATTTTGCCTCTTCATAAATAAATATACCAGATGGTTTTTTGATATTGAACATCTCACGAGCCAAATACCAATCTTTTGTATGGATAACCGCAACTTTATTTGTATCATTTACAGATACAAAAAGGTTTGGTCTGATTTTTGACCATCTTACATGTAGAACTTTTCCGTCAAATTCAAATCTTTTAATAATTTTTAGTGTTTTAGTGTCTATAATCTGAATTACTGGAAATTTTTTACCACTAAATGTTACTGCCATATATTTTTTATCTGGGCTAAGTGCTGTAAAAACAGGAAGCCCTTCTGTTTCAATGTTTTTTACAAATTTAAAATCAGATGTATAAACTAAAACTTTATTATTTCCTACAGCTGGGATAAATACATGCCCATCACTAATACTCCAAAAACCAAAATGTGGAACTTTTAGAACAGGCTTTCTGTCTTCAAGTAATATATCAATCTTTTTATATGTCATAGTATCAAGATCTACAACACCAAAAAAGTCACTTTTGAAAAATCCTGTTATAAAGTTGTTGTTTTTAATCATTGCATCAAAAGGCATAACTCCAACATCTTCAAACTCTTTGTGTATTACAAAGTTTGGTTTTCCACGACCCCCGTTTAAATCTTTTAAAACAGTGATTTTATCATTATCCATCTGTGAAAAAATCAGGTAATCTTTATAGATTTTAATACCAACATTTTTAGAACCGGTCTCAAATGATTGAAGAGGATTTAAATCTCTATCTAAAATATCTACACTTTTCTTAGCATAATTAGCAACTGCAAGAAAATTTTTGTTTATTGTAAAGCCAATAGCGCTATCACTGGTTTTTACCTCTTTTAGAATTACTTCTTTTTCTGGATCAAATTTTATAACCCAGCCGTCACGAGAGATTACATAACCGTCTTTACCGTCAAACTTCACAACACCATGGTTCATGTTATGCATACCAGTCATATGACCTTTTGTCATACCTTGTTCTATTACTGCTAATGAGCTACTTTCTCTCTCAACTACAAATAGTTTTTCATTTGTATTTAGCATGGAAAAAATAGGATTTACCCCTTTGGCATTTATATTTACAAATCCTAAAGCTAAAATTGTCGTACTTAATAATAGTTTTTTAATCATTTTAATCTCTCTTTCTTTCTTGTTCAGTTAAATAACATGATGGATCTTCACTCCATAAATCACCAGTAATTGCATAAGCTCTTGCACGTGAACCGCCATTACAAATATCAAGTTGCTCACAATCTGCGCAAATTCCAGTTATCTGACGTCTTGGATGAGTTCTCAACTGGTCAAGCAGTTCGCCACCTTGCCAAATATCACCAAAGTCTTGATTTGTAATATTTCCAACCATTAGTGGGAAGAAAGGGTCTGGTCTTACATCACCTTCACTATTTATATTTAAAAGTTT
>DAOVJL010000028.1 GCA_030673275.1 Sulfurimonas sp. | reverse complement strand
TGGCATATTATGAGCATCACGACGGTAAAGACATGTTACAGATTTTGCACCCTCTCTTTTTGCTGTTCTGAGACAATCCATAGCAGTATCACCACCACCAATGACTACAACATCTTTATCTTTAAAGTCAAACTTTTTATCATAATCAGTTTTAAAGTTTTTTCTTTGAATTGAAGTCAAATAATCTATAGCATCATAAACATTACTTGCTGACTCACCAGACAAAGAAGCACTTTTTGATTTTGTAGCACCAACCCCTATAAACATTGCATCGTGAGTGTTAGCTATCTCTTCAAAAGTGACATCACGTCCTACTTCACAGTTTAAAACTAACTCCATTCCTGCCTCTTGAAGTAGTTTAACACGGCGCTCAACTATTTTTTTATCAAGTTTAAAATTAGGAATACCATATGTCATAAGTCCGCCTGCACGATCACTTCTTTCATATACGGTAACTGCAATTCCTGAACGAAGAAGATAAGTAGCAGCAGATAATCCGGCAGGACCACTGCCTATAATAGCTACTTTTTTGCCAGTTGTAATCTCAGGAAATTCTGGTTTGTAGCCAGCTTTAAAACCCTCTTCTGTTATATGTGTCTCGACTGAACCGATTGTAATAGCACCATGACCGTCATTTAGAGTACAAGACCCTTCGCATAGTCTGTCATGCGGACAAACTCTACCCATTACTTCTGGAAAAGGTGAAGGCTCATTTGAGAGTTTAAATGCAAACTCCAAATCTTTTTCACTTACAGCTTTTAACCATTGTGGGACATAGTTATGAAGAGGACATTTATTAAGACAAAATGGATCTCCACACTGAATACATCTCTCACTCTGAGAAGCTGCTTCATCACGGTCAAACACTTCATAAATTTCACCAAAATCTTTTGTTCTATCTACGACTAATCTTTTTTTAGCTTCTATTCTTTCAGTTGTTAAATATTCTCTCATAATTAGTCTCCGATCTCTAAGTTCATTGGTAGTTTAGTTAAGTTTTTAGGTTTAACAAGCCAAAAGTTTCTCACTTCTACTCTAAAGTTATCAAGTAAATCTTTTGCTTTTTTACTCTCTGTTTCTACTGCATAATGTTTTAGTAACCTTTTTAGATAGTGTCTAGCTTCATCACCCTCATCCGTATCTATACGGATAGGTTCAACCAATTCACGATTTACATTCTCAATAAAAGTGTGATCAGCATCATATACAAAACTAATACCCCCTGTCATACCGGCACCAAAGTTAATACCGCTACGACCAAGAATTACAACAACTCCACCAGTCATATATTCACAGGCATTATCACCTGTTCCTTCAACTATAGCTAAAGCACCAGAGTTACGAACAGCAAATCTCTCTCCAACTGAACCGGAGATGTAAAGTTTTCCACCTGTTGCACCGTATAGACATGTGTTTCCGCCGGCACTATAATTTTCACCTTCATTATTTGAAGTAATAACTATTCTACCGCCATGCATTCCCTTACCAATATAATCATTTGCTACACCATTTAGGTATATAGATACACCTGGAATCAAAAATGCACCGAGAGCCTGACCTGCAATACCTGTTAAATTTATTTTAATAGTACCACTATTTAAGCCTTTATCCCCATAATATTGAGCTACTTCACCAGAGATTAGAGCACCAAAACTTCTGTTAAGATTAGTTATATCTCTTTTTATTATTATTGGATGTTCCGGATGTTTTATAGCACTCATCGCCTCTTTTAAAACATCTTTTTCATAAGCGTTATCATCAAAAGGATGATTAAATTTTTGTTGATGAGTATTCAAACCATCTTCTTGATGTAAAACTGAAGAGAAGTCAAATTTCTGAGCAAACTCATCATCAATTACCTTAAGCAAATCAACACGACCTATCATCTCTTCCATTGTTGCAAATCCAAGCTCAGCCATAATAGAGCGGATATCTTGTGCGAGAAGTGTAAAGTAGTTAATAAGCTGGTCAACATGTCCTTTAAAAAACTCTTCTCTAAGCTTTTCGTTTTGAGTTGCAATACCAACAGAACACTTATTTACGTGACAGATACGAAGCATTTTACAACCAACGATTGTTAAAACACCTGTACCAAACGCATAAGATTCTGCACCCAAAAGTGCAGCTTTTACAATATCAAGACCAGATTTCAAACCACCATCTGCTTGAAGTTCAACCAATCCTCTAAGATTATTTGCCTTAAGAGCATTATGAGCTTCACTAAGTCCTAGTTCCCAAGGATTACCAGCAAACTTGATAGATGTAAGAGGAGCAGCACCGGTACCACCATCACCACCGGAGATGATAATCTTATCTGCATATGCTTTTGTAACACCTGCGGCAATAGTACCAACACCAACAGTTGAAACAAGCTTAACAGCAACACGAGCAACTGGATTTACTTGTTTAATATCAAAGATTAACTGTGCTAAATCCTCAATAGAGTAGATATCGTGATGCGGCGGAGGTGAAATAAGTGTAACACCCGGAACAGTATGACGAAGTTTACCGATAAGCGGAGTAACCTTGTGTCCTGGAAGTTGTCCACCCTCACCTGGTTTTGCACCTTGTGCAACTTTAATCTGAATCTCCTCAGCACTTCTAAGGTAAGCTGGAGTTACACCAAATCTGCCTGACGCAACCTGCTTGATTTTTGAAACTCTCTCAGTTCCAAATCTGGATGCATCCTCTCCACCCTCACCAGAGTTTGATTGAGCACCAATTCTATTCATAGCAATTGCAATAGTCTCATGAGCTTCAGGAGAGATAGAACCAAGACTCATGGCAGCCGATGCAAATCTTTTGAAGATATCCTCTTTAGACTCAACCTCAGATATATCTATAGGTTCTCTATCTGATTTAAGGTCAAAGAAATCACGAATAAACTTTAGACCACGTTTGTTTACCAAGTCTCTAAGTTTATTATAATCTTTTTTCTTACCGCTCTGAGCAACCGCATGGATAGCGTAAATTACAGCTGGACCAAAATCGTGATGCTCTTGACCTGTATAAAATTTATAATAACCGCCAATATTTAGTGGGAAGATTTTATTAAATCCATCTTCTTTAAAAGCATCTTTATGATACTTTGTAAGTCTTTGGTCAATATCATCATAATTTAATCCGCTAAGTGTATGGTGAGAATTAGCAAAACACTCTTCTACGATAGTTTTATTTAGTCCCATAACATCAAATAGTCCAGCATTACGATAAGATGCAATAGTTGCGATACCCATTTTAGACATAATTTTCAAAAGTCCGGCATTTAAAGCACTGTGAACTGCCTTAAGTGCTTCATGACAATCCATTTTAATAACATTTGAATTTTTAAGATACTCAACAACCGTTGCAAAAAGCAAACTCGGATATACAGCGCTAGCGCCGTAACCAATAAGCACAGCTGCACTATGAGAATCAATAACCTCTCCGGTTATAGCAATCATAGAGATAAGATGACGAACTTTTGCTTTTAAGAGTGCAATATTCAGACGACCGATTGCCATAGCCATAGGTATAATTTTTTTATCTTGAGAAAACTCATAATCATCTAAAATTATAATTCTTGTTCCGCTGTTTTTTACAGAATCAACTACGTTTTCAACTAAAGCATCCAGTGCTTCTTTTAGTCCTCCACTGTAAGCTGTAGAGAATGTTGTATTATGATAAAAAGCTTGATAACGAGGTGATTTTTTATCACCAAAAGATTTTAAAACATCAAGTTTTTCACGAGTAATAATAGGTGAAATTGATTTTAGACGATGTGCATGAGTTGGAATCTCATCAAGAATATTGTGAACCTCTCCAAAACCTGTATTAAGACTCATAACAACTTTTTCACGAATTGGATCAATAGGCGGGTTTGTTACTTGAGCAAATTTTTGTTTGAAATAATCAGTAAAATTTCTTTGTTTATTTGAAAAAGCAGCTAGAGGAGTATCATCACCCATAGAGCCAACAGCTTCTTTAGAGTCTTTCATCATAGGCTCAATCACTTGCTCAACTATCTCTTGAGTTACATTGAAATATCTCTGTCTTTTAATAATATCATGAGTAGAGAGCTCACACTGAGTTAAATACTGCTCTTCTACATGTTCTTGCAGATAAATCATATGCTCATTTAACCATTTCATATATGAGTTTGAACTTTTTAGATAATTATCAATTTCATTACTTTTTAAAAGTTTTCCAAATTTAAGATCAAGTCCTATCATCTCTCCAGATTGTAAACGACCTCTCTCTCTAATCTCATCTTCAGGAATATCTATAACACCATACTCACTGGCAATTAGTAAGTTATCATCATTTGTTACTATATATTTTGATGGACGAAGACCATTTCTGTCTAATACACAACCGATATAACGACCATCAGTTACAGAAAATGCTGCCGGACCGTCCCATGCTTCAAATACAGTTGAGTGATACTCATAAAATGCACGAAGCTCAGGGTCCATATGTGGAGCATTTTGCCATGCTGAAGGGATAACTGCACGAACTGCTTTGAAAAAGTCCATGCCATTAACAATCAGAAACTCAAAAAAGTTATCCGCACTGGCACTATCTGATGAATTGAGTTGTAAAATAGGTAAAATTCTATCTATCTCTTGCGAGGTAAAAACTTCACTTTTAATGGATTCTGATTTAATCTCAACATTAAAACGGTTACCCTCTACAGAGTTAATCTCTCCATTATGAGCTACAGCACGGAATGGTTGAGCAAGTCTCCACTCCGGAAGTGTATTTGTAGAAAATCTTTGGTGAAACAGTGAAAAAGATATTTTAAAATTTTTATCTTGAAAATCTTTGTAAAATTCTTTAATATGAGTAGGCATAACCAGACCTTTGTATGAAAGGACTGTTGAACTCATTGAAGCGATATAAAAATCTCTGTCTTTAATTAGTTTATGCTCTACCTCTTTACGGGAAAGATACAAAAGTGCATCAAATCTGTTTGTAGCCATAATTGAGTTTGGTATTATAAAAAGTTGAACAATATTTGGCAGTGACGCAAGCGCTTGAGCACCAAGGGCATTCGTATCAATTGGTACATCTCTATGTAAAACAACTTTAAGGTCATTATTTGCACATATTTCATCTATTGTTTCAAGTTTTTTTATATCTTTTGTAAAGACAGATGCTACTGCAAATTGTTTTGGTAACTCAACAGCATTCTTAGATGCTTCTTTACGAAGAAAAGTCTCCGGTAAAGATAGTAGCAATCCACTACCATCACCTGTTTTTCCATCAGCTGCAACTGCACCACGGTGCATCATTCTTTCTAATGCTGTTATTGCATCGTTTAATACTTTATGAGAAGCTTTATTTTTGATGTTTGCTACAAGCCCAAAACCACAATTATCTTTAAATGATCTTAACAAATCATGATATTCAACCATATATACTCCTGAAATTTATAAATTCTTTTTAAATTTAATCTCTTTTTAAAGAAAGTTAGTCTATTTAGAGACAAAGACCCGTATTGTACTATTTAAAGGTTTAAAAAAGTATAATTCCAGTAATATTTTTTAAGTAAATTTCAAATATGTAGGGAAAAGAAGCAAAAATGCAAGGTTTTATTCTAAATCTAAATCGCGTAAAAGATGAAGATTTAATAGTAACAATTATATCAAAGGAGAGCTTAGACACACTTTACAGGTTCTATGGAGCAAGACATGGTGTAATAAATCTTGGCTTTAAAATAGATTATGAAAAAGAGAGTTCTGCTAAATCTACAATCTTAAGATTAAAAGATGTAATACATATAGGCTATAAATGGATAAATGATAATAAATTGCTAAGAGACTGGCAAGATTTTCTAGCACTATTTTACAAACATCTTCGTGATGCGGAGGAGTTAGATGAGTTCTATTTTGAGCTACTAGAGAATGCCTCTTTAAATTGGGATAAGCAAAATTCAAAAAGAGTTGCAGTAGAGTCATACGTCAAGCTTCTAGAGCATGAAGGAAGGCTTCATCATGAACTAGAGTGTTTTTTATGCTCACAGCCAATTAAAGAAGATGTTTCACTTATTCGTGCATATCTGCCAACACATAAAGAGTGTACGCATACCTTCAGTATAAAAAAAGATGCTTTTAATGAACTCTTTGAAAATAAATCAACACTATTTCTCAGCGACAAAGAGGTAGAGAGACTTTGGTATATTTTACTTGAGGGGCTGTAACATTTAACTATTGTTTAACTCAATAGTAAAACAAACGCCAGTATCTATCCCTTGAGCATTATTTATATTGGCAACACTAAATGCTCCATTATGATGTTCCTCAACAATTATTTTTGACATGTAAAGCCCTAAACCTGTTCCATTTTTTTCATATTTTGTTGAGAAATATGGATCAAATATTTTATCTATTATATCTGCGGGGATTCCTCCTGCATTATCACATATAACAATAGAATTCTCTTTTGTTTTAATATCTATTTGTGGATTATCAATATTTCTCTCTAAAAAACAATCTTGTGAATTTTTTAATATATTCAGTATTGTCTGCATAATCTCATTTTCATATAGTTTTAATCTATTTTTTGATTGATAGTCAAATGTTAATTTCACACTTTGGCTATCTAGAGAATCTTTTATAATACTAAGTGCTTTTGATACAACACTTTCAAGTGTGGTCTCTACTTTCTCTTTATTTGGTTTATAAAAGCTTCTAAAATCATCTATAGTCGTTGATAAGTTATTTACAAAAGAATCTAAACGTTTTAGCGAACTGTTAAGATAACTTAAAAATTCTTCTCGTTCTTCCTTGTTTTCCATGTCATAAGAATTAAGCATTAACTTCATCTGTAAGTCCATTGATGTAGTAGATATTGCAGATAGGGGCTGTCTCCACTGATGAGCTATCATACTTATCATCTCTCCCATTTGAGCAAGACGAGATTGTTTTAACAAGTATTTTTCTTGTAATAATTTTTCTTTTTTATATTTATTTTCTTTTGTAATATCTTTTGTAACCATCAAGATACTCTTTTTATCAGGCATTACAACAAGGTCCATGCGGACATCTACAATTTTCTCATCTTTCCTAATACACTGTTTTTCATATCCTCTATAATATCCATTTTCAACTAAAATACCGAGTACTTTTACTGACTCTTCTATCATCTCCGGAACTGTTAATGCGATACATGATGTTTTATATAGTTCCTCTTTTGTATAACCAGTCATATTTACATATGCTTCATTAGCCAGTAAAAAATTAGATTCCATGTCTAAAATAGCAATACCGTCTTTTACTGTTTCAAATATAGCTTCAAAAAGAAGATTTGATTCTACAATATCTTTAACTTGACTCTCAACTTTTTTCTCTAGAGTCTTATTTAGATTTTCTATGTGCTCGATCATCTTGTTATTGGCATTTTAAAGAGAACATCTCTCCAGTTCAACAGCTATACGACCGGAAAACAGCTCAAAAAGCATTGTTACCAACTTTGAGTTTGTAACTGGCTGCTCAGAGAGTGCAACAACTAATCCTACCACTTTTCCAGTGGAATCATAAAGAGGAGAACCTATATAAGCTTCAATATTCATATCTATTAGAAGTTGGTCTTTTGGGTATAGCTTAGCTACCTTCTCAGTAAAACAGCATAAAGCACCATTACTTACATCATCGCAAGGGGTATCTTTTAAATCATACTCAAAATTATCAATAATTGTACCTTTTGCGGCTAAAGAAATTGTTGTAGAAGTATGCTTGTTTTTACCAAGTTTGGCAATAAAAACATAATCAGCACCAACAGCTGATGCTAAACTAAGAACAATTTTATCAAAAAAAAGTTGCCCGGAAGAGCCACCTACGGCTTCAATAATCTCTTTAAGTTTTAATTCCATTATATTTTATTCTATCCTAAATTTTACTTTAATTATATAATATAATAAAAAACATTAAATAAAATATAATTTTATATATTTAATTAAAAATAATTTTTTTAACTTTTCTTATATGCTCAAGGAATACTTCTTTCTCTTTATTGCCTGAGAGACGAAAAGCCCTTAGCTCTTTTTTGTTTTTATCGAAATAGATGATACCGGGAGGACCAAACAGAGCATACTTCTTTAATAGTTCTATATCAATATCTCTATTTTCGCTAATATCTATCTTATATCTTTCAAACCCTTCTAGTTCCTGTGCTACATCATTTTTGCTAAATACATTTGCATCTAATTCTTTACAATTATCACACCACGAAGCTGTAAACATTGCCATAACCGGTTTTGATGATTCTCTTACAACGCTACTTAACTGCTCTGCGGATATAGTTTTAAAAACAACTCCAGAAGTGGTAGATGTTGGAGCAGATTTTGAAGTAAATGGTTCTAATGGTGCTTTAGCACTTGTGGCACCACCAATTGCACCAACAATGAAAACAGCTCCTACTATTAAACATATCATTGAAAACAACTTTTTAAGCTGATATGACCTGCTTATTTCTACCCTGTTGATATCTTCAAACGGATTCATGAAAATTGCTATAGCTACAAGTAACAGACCCCATAAAAGTAAAACAGTTTGTGGCTCTAATATACGTGACATCATCCAGATAGAAAATGCAATCAGAGAAAAACCAAAGAATAGTTTAACATCATCCATCCACGGCCCTGGTTTTGGTATAAATTTACCGGCACCGGCACCAAGTAAAAGAAGCGGCATACCCATACCTAAACTCATAAAAAAGAGTGAAAGCCCACCTATAAGCTCGTTTCCTGTCTGGCCAATATATATAAGCGCACCGGCTAATGGCGGTGCGACACATGGACCAACAATCAATGCAGATAAAACTCCTAAAAATACTACGCCATAATAGGATCTATCCTTACTTGAGTCTGATTTTTTACTAAGAAGCGTCTGAATCTGTTTTGGCATCTCTATTGTAAATGTTCCAAACATTGCCAAACTCAATATAAAAAAGAGTGAACTAAAGAGGACTATAATCCATGGTTGTTGAAAAAATGCCTGTATATTACTGCCTAATGAAGCTGCAAGCACACCAGCCAAAGCGTATACTACTGACATTGACAACACATACACTAAAGATAATAAGAAGCCTTTTTTTGTAGTAATTTTATCTTGATTACTTATTATCACAGCAGAGAGAATAGGAATAACAGGCAACATACATGGTGTA
>DAOVJL010000045.1 GCA_030673275.1 Sulfurimonas sp. | reverse complement strand
TGGCTGGAATACATTTTGGATTTAATAATTTTAAACAACTTCTTGACTTAAATATAGGTATAGCAGACAGACTTGATGAAAATCGTTCAGAGAGTTTTACTCTGTTGTATTGTGACTTTTCTACAGTTAAAGAGGATATTATAAACAGTTCTCTCGAACAGGTTCTTAGAACTTCTGACTCTATTGTAAATTATGAATCAGATTATTTCTTTGTGCTTCCGTACACAGATAAATATGGAGCTAATATCGTTAAGGGCATGTTTGATGAATTTTTTGCCAGAGATTTAGATTTCTACGTGGTTAGCTACCCAAAAGATGGAGAAAAACCACAACAGCTTTTTGAAGAGTTAAGAGATGTAGTTAGTACAACTTATAAAAATGACTTGAGATGCTTGGATCAGTTTATTCATTATCAATAAAACTGTAATCTCTAGTTTTTTTATAAAACTTTATAGCATCTGACATTCTCTGCTCCTTATACACTTTTTTATCGCACACATACCTACATGTAATTTTTTTATTTTTTGATGCCTTAATATTCTCTTTTTTGGCTTTTGTATTGTATGCAGATGTGTCAAAATAATTTGATGCAGGTGTCTCAAAAGGGCTAAGTGCAAAAGCTAATATTGGAAATAATAAAATCAGTGTTTTCATCATGTGAAGTATATCGGTAATTATTAAATATTTTTAATATTGGAATAATTTATGCTTTAATTCTTAAAATCCCTTTTTTAAAAGGGCAAAAAGGAGCAAATAATGGTTTTATTAGATATGAAAAATGAGGCGACTTCCTCTTCATCATCTTCACCTCTAAATTTGTCAACTCCAAGTGATGAGCCAGAAGTTTCTTTTTCTGAGCTTTTAAAAGGTGTTAGTGAAAAGAAAGATGACAAAGCTATTCAAAACGGTTCTCTGATTTTATCTTTTGGCGATGAGGAAAAAGGTGCTAAAAACTCAAAGTCCGCTTCAAAAACTGATACGCTTCTCTCCTTGTTAAAAAATGAAGAAAGCCCATCTTTAGAAGAGCCTTTGGAATTAAATCCAAAATTAACAGCTACTTTAACCACCAAAGAGATAAAGACACTAGTCGCTGAGGCGAAAAATTATCTCAAAGATAAAATTTTGAGTAGTGATGATTTTAAAAAATCTTCAATTAAAGAACTTCCAAAAACTCTTAAAGGCTTAGTTGAAGTTGCTAAAAAATTTGGTATAGATATTAGTAAAATAACTATTGAAGAGGTTAAAGCCCACTCTGATATAAAATCAAAAGATGTTAAAACTTTAGCCGTTAAAGAAAATAATAAAAGCCCGCAACAAGAGATAGCACAAGAAAAAAGAGTGGCAATAAAAGAGGTAGTAACAGCAGAGTCAAAAGAAGAAAATCAAGATAAAAAAATGGCGATAAAAGAGATAGTCCAAGAGAAAAAAGAGGCAATAAAAGAGATAGTCCAAGAGAAAAAAGCAATGACTACAGAACCAAAAGAAGTTATTCAAGATAAAAAGGCAATAACTCCACAAGTAGCCGATAAAGAAAAAAATATAACTACTAAAGCTGCATCAACTTCTCAGAGTGAGCAAACTCAACAAGTAAAAGAGATAAGAAGTGATGAAAAGTTTACTCAAATTCAAAGAGAGGTAAAAGCAACGCCACTTTTTAAAGCTCAGGCAACCGTTGAACACACAACAACAGAGCAGATAGTTCAAGTTAAAGCTAATTCATCATTAAAAGTAGAACAAAAAACACCAAAAGATAAGGCAGATGAAACTTTAAAGCTTCTTCTTCGTGGTGAAAAACCATCAATGAAAAACCCTGCTTTAACTGTAGATTTTTCGGTTGCTACAGCTAAAGTAATAGCTCCAAATGCTACTACTGATATTTCAAAATCGATAGAGGCATTGCTTCATGGTGAACAGGGAACAACTTCTAAAGTAGATGCGTTAACAACTAGCAAGGCTGATAGTTTTGAAGTTAAGTTAAATGAAGCAAAGCAGATGATCAAATATCTGTCGAATGATGTTAAAACTGCTATAGAAGACTATAAATCTCCGTTTACTAGGGTAAAAATTCAGCTAAATCCGCAAAGACTTGGTGAAGTTGATTTAACCATAGTTCAAAGAGGTAAAAATCTACATGTGAATATTAGCTCAAACAACACAGCGGTAAATACTTTGGCAATGAATGCTAATGAACTGAGAGTACAGCTCAGCAATAGTGGAATAAATAATGCTACATTAAACTTTAGCAATAACTCTCAAAATGGTGAAAATGCTCAGCAACAGCAGCAGAGTCGTCAAAATGAGCAACAAGCTCACGAGGAATACAACTATTTTGATAACGAAGAGGCAAATGAAGAGATTTTAAGCTCTCTAGAAATCATCGTGCCTCAATACGTATAGAGTAAAGGATATATTATGGCAATTACATCAGTAGGCGAAAATGCAGCCTTATATGCAGAACCGGTAACAGATACATCAGTAGAAGATAAAACAGCTTTAGGTAAAGATGATTTTATGACTCTTCTTTTAGTTGAGCTTCAACATCAGGATCCAACAGAGCCTATGGATAGTGCGACAATTTTAACTCAAACTTCTCAATTGGCAGGTTTGG
Source organism: Sulfurimonas sp. (assembly GCA_030673275.1). Classification (GTDB taxonomy): domain Bacteria; phylum Campylobacterota; class Campylobacteria; order Campylobacterales; family Sulfurimonadaceae; genus Sulfurimonas. The sequence goes on along the minus strand of DAOVJL010000045.1, from coordinate 5,312 downwards.
AAGCATCAGAAAATACAAATAAAGCTTTGGAAGAACTAGCTGCCTCTTTGGCTTCTTCTAATCAATTCTCAATTATTGCAGCCATAGGTAAAACAGCTGATTTAGGAAGCAATGCGATTATTCATGATGAGGGTTCTACCAGCTCATTTGAGGTCTATTTTCCATCAGATGTTCAACAAGGATCAGTTGAAGTACTTAACAGCAGTGGAGAGATTATTCAAACTATAGATGTTGGAACAAATCCATCCGGTGTATATCAGTTTGATTGGGATGGATCAGATAGTAGCGGGAATATCGCAGAGAGCGGATTGTATTATATTACTGCAAGTTACACAGATCCTGATGGAAAAGCTTTAGATACAAGACTTGGAGCTTATCCAATAGAATCTGTAAGATTTGATGGTGGAGAAACTCTTGTAAAAGTTGGTTCGAATTATGTTCCATTAACTCAAGTTAAAGAAGTGTATTAAAAGGATTCATCATGATGACTCAAGCTTTTTATACGGGTATCAACGGGATACAAACTCAACAACAGGCAATTGATATTGTATCAGACAATATTTCAAATGTTAGTACAATTGGTTTTCGTGGATACGCTACAGAATTTTCATCTTTATTTGAAAATAAATTAAATACAACTTCATCCTCATCAAGCACTATAGGTGTAGGCTCTAGAGTTAGTGCAGTTACAATGAATGAAAACAAAGGTGCTTATCAACTTAGTGACAGAAGTACTGATTTAGCTCTTTTGGGGGATGGCTGGTTTGCTATACAGGGAGAAGATAAACCAATTTACACTCGTGATGGAAGTTTTTCTTTTGATTCACAAAGAGATCTTGTTACAGCTGATGGTTATCATGTATTGGGAACAATGGGTGGCAATATAAATGGTGAAGTTCTAAGTGGACAACTAGCAGAAATCCAACTCGGCAATGTAGATACCCAACAAAAATTAAGTTTCCCAGAGGATTTACTTTTTCCATCAGAAGCAACTACTACCGTAAAATTTTTGGCAAATTTAGGTACAGAAGATGTAACTAGAGTTGTAAGTGCCGGTATCATTGATGGGGATAATAATAAAAACAAGTTAAGACTTGAGTTTAACAGAACGATTCCTCAAGTACTTCCTGGAACACAATGGGATATTACTGCTACTACAGAAAATTTAGAGGGTACAGAAGTGTATTCCACAACGAATGGCATCGCAAACTTTGCTGCTGATGGTTCCTTTATATCATCAAACCTCTCACAAATAGGCGGCATACAGATAGATTTTGGAAGTGGTTATGATGGTCTCAAGATTACGAATCTTCCTTTCTCAGGCACTAGCTTAGCAGATGGTGAAGCAGCTGGAGAGCTTGTAGGTTATGATATAAATCAAAACGGAGAAATTGTAGCATCATTTACTAATGGTAAACAGAGCGCGGTTGGTAAAATTGCAGTTTATCATTTTGCAAATAACAAAGGTTTAGAGAGAGTAAGTGGATCTAGATTTGCCGAGAGCGTAAACAGCGGAGAAGCAATATTCTACAAAGACGAAAATGGTAATAATATTTTAGGTACAGAGATTACAAATTATAAACTTGAAGGTTCAAATGTAAGGATGGAAGTTGCCCTAACAGAAGTTATTATTATGCAAAGAGCTTTTGATGCAAATTCAAAGTCTATAACCACTGCAGATGAAATGTTACAAAAAGCATTAAATATGGGTGCATAATCTGAATATAAGTCTAAAATTTATATCTAGATTCTGTTAATCCTAAATCCACATTTTACAAATAATCATTCGTTAAAACAAACTTTCCCCCCTCTTTAATAGCTCACTGAATAGACCAATTTTTCTTAAAAAATAAATTGGAACACTAAATGCTTTCCATTCTTACTAATACAAAGGATTTAATATGTTGAAATCACTTTTCTCCGGTGTATCCGGACTACAATCGCACCAAGTTGCGATGGATGTAGAGTCAAATAATATTGCAAATGTTAATACTGTAGGTTTTAAATACTCTCGTGCTAACTTTTCAGACCTTCTAGCTCAAACTAAGGCTATTGCTACTGCTCCACAAGGAGACCTTGGTGGTAAAAATCCTGTGCAGGTTGGACTTGGTTCTACTATAGGTTCTATGACTCGTATATTTTCTCAAGGTTCAGTTCAAAATTCTGATAAAAATACAGATGTTGCTATTCAAGGTGATGGATTTTATATAATCTCGCCAGATGGCGGTAACACTTATAAATACACTCGTGCAGGTGACTTTAAGTTTGATGCAGGTGGAAATTTTGTTGATAATAATGGTTTTGTCGTTCAGGGTTGGTTAAGAGACTCGGTAACAGGAAATGTTGATGCGACTGCACCGATTACAAGTATCAATATCCCACCGGGGTTAACAACACCGGCGAGTGCTACACAAACAGTTGTCGTAAAAGCAAACCTAAATTCCGGTCCACTTATTGAGAGCTTTTCTCCGGCATATGAGGTTCCAGCCGGAACACCACCGATACTGCCAATACCGCCAGCACTTGATGCAAATGGAAACGCGATAGCGTCTGGAGATGTTGGTGTAATGTTTAATGAGGTTGGAGAGGCTTTTTCTATTCAAAAAGATCAAGGTATTTGGGCATCATTTTTAAGTTCTCAAGTTATAGGAGCAGGTGTTATACCGGCTTCTACGGTTGATACAACAGCAGCAATTGGGGTTGTGGCAGGTTTTACTGCTGAATTAGACATAGATATAGATGGACTAAATATAGTTACAACAGGTGGTGGAGCAGCCTTAACGGCAGATCAAAATGGTGCCAGATATGAGCAGCAAATTAACTCAGCATTGGCTGTAGCCGGTAAGACAGGTATATTTGCTACATATGATGATGTAGCAGATACTATTATAATAAGCAGTGCCAAATCTGCTGATGTACCTATAACTGTTAATGTCATCGGTGAGACAGGTTGGCTTCCTGGAGCTCTACCCGATTTACTTGCTCAAACAAATGAGCTTGATGTTGAGTTTCAATTAGATGATGGATCCGTACAATCAATTACAACATCTAATTCAACAGGTACAGAGAGTGCTATTGAAAATGGGGCAAGATATGTCTCCGCTATCAATGCATATACAGCAACTACAGGAGTTAGTGCTACATATGATGTATTGACAAGCACTATAACATTAATAAATGACAATGCAAACCCTGCTTCTTCACATAACATCAGGTTTACCTCTTTAGCAGGAGATAATAGTGGTATAGCAACTTCTACAAGTACAACAGCATACAGATATCAGTATGACCCGGTTACATCTACAAAAACTCTAAATATTGATAAAACATTTACAACTCTTGCAGATCTTCGTGAAGCTATGGAGATACAAGCTCGTGACCCGGATGGAGACGGTATCAATACAGATAATAATATAGAGATATCAATTAATTCTTCAGGTAAGTTTGAGTTGAAAAATCCAGGTGGAAACACTAACGATTATGATATAAACTTAACTATTACCGGAATGAGTGCTGACAGTATACCAGGTGGCGGTATAACAGAAAACACTAGATTTACCAGAAATATGGAAGCTCTGAATGCTACTCTTCCAAATGGTGGTACAGGTAACGCTTTTTCACAAAGCTTTAATGCTGCAACTCACTCAAGTAGTATTGATATTTTCGATTCATTAGGTTCTAAACATACACTTAGAACAGAATTTAGAAAAACATCAGTGGATTTAGCTACCGGCAGTACTTGGAGCATGCTAATAAGTGTTCCTGAACCAGCAACTATTGATACAACTGCACCACTGAATGAAAAAACAGGTTTAGTAAGATTTAATAATGATGGTTCATTAGCGACTTATAGTCCGCCAAATGTTTCATTTACAGGGAATAATGGTTCTGCGGCAAATCAACAAGTTGCAATAGATCTTGGTACAGCTAATTCATTTGATGGTATGACAAGTTTTGATTCAGACAGTGCTACATCAGGAATCTCTCAAGATGGGTTTACCGGTGGAGATTTAGTTGGTATTAGAATTGATCAGAGTGGTACTTTAGTTGGCTCATTCTCAAACGGTCGTTCTTTTGGTCTAGCACAGATTGGTATGGCTAAGTTTACAAATAATGAGGGTCTTTCAACTGAGGGTGGAAATGTTTATACACAAACTGCCAATTCAGGTGATCCTATTATCGGTACCGCTGCAACGGCAGGTCGTGGATTTATTCAGTCGGCTGCTCTTGAGGCTTCAAATGTTGACTTGTCTCGTGCACTTACACAGCTTATTATTATCCAAAGAGGTTTCCAAGCAAATGGTAAGACAATTACCACTTCAGATCAACTTCTAGAAACACTTATCGGATTGAAACGATAATTAAACCTATTTAGATATAATTCCTTCATAAATATTGAAGGAATTATGCATGCAATTCTCCGCTCCATTAAAATCAAATTCAAAAAAAATTATGCTTCTAGGTTCAGGTGAACTTGGCAAAGAAGTAGCTATTGAAGCTCAAAGACTTGGTCTTGAGGTTATAGCTGTTGACAGATATCAAAATGCGCCAGCTCATCATGTATCTCATCGTTCTTATGTTGTAAATATGCAAGATAAAGATGCTCTTTTAGAGATTATTTACCGTGAAAAACCTGATTATATTCTTCCTGAGATTGAAGCTATCTCTATTGATGCTCTTTTTGCAGCAGAGGATAAAGGCTATAACGTTATACCTAATGCATCTGCTGTTAGTAAAACAATGAATAGAAAAAATATCCGTACATTTGCAGCAGAGGTTGTTGGTCTTAAAACAGGACCTTATGAGTTTGTAACCACTGAAGATGGACTTAAAGAAGCATCCAAGCGTATGGGTTATCCTTGTGTTATCAAGCCTGTTATGAGTTCATCTGGTCATGGACAAAGTGTACTTAAATGTGAGGAAGATGTGTCAAAGTCTTGGGAGATAGCTAAAGAGGCTCGTGGTGACGCTAGTGAATTAATTGTTGAAGCTTTTGTTGATTTTGATTATGAGATTACAATGCTTACTGCTAGAAATGGTAAAGAGACTGTTTATTGTGAGCCGATAGGGCATGAACAACGTGATGGAGACTATGTGTTTTCATGGCAGCCAATGCAGATGAGTGAAATAGCACTACAAAAATCACAGGAGATGGCAAAAGCAATCACTGATGGTCTTGGCGGTCGTGGACTTTTTGGTGTTGAGCTTTTTATCAAAGGTGATGAGGTTTATTTTTCAGAGGTTTCACCTCGTCCGCATGATACGGGAATGGTAACTCTGATTACACAATCACAAAGTGAGTTTGCACTTCA
>DAOVJL010000026.1 GCA_030673275.1 Sulfurimonas sp. | reverse complement strand
TTAGAGTTATATCTATTAATAAGTGTTTCAGCTGAAAAATCATTTGGTATAACTTCTACGCCAATACCTGCACTTACAATCTCGTTTAAAATATTTGTTTTTACACCAAAATCAATTGCAACTATATTTGCCTGCTCAGTTGGAGCCTTGTCAAATTTAAAACCACTGTCGCTGTATGTAGATTGAGTATGTTTGTAAGCTGTTTTAGTACTAACCTGTTCTATATAGTTTATATCTTCGATTCTAGGAGAACTCTCTAAAATCTTTTTTAACTCATCTTTATCACTAATCTCTGTAGAAGCTATCATCATCATAGCACCTTCACTTCTTAGCATTTTAGTTAAGTATCTAGTATCTATATCACAAATACCCATAACATTGTGCTCTTTTAAGAAGCTGTCTAAAGAACCCTCTGCTCTAAAGCTAGAGTATCTTTTTTGATATTTTCTAACTATCATCCCCTTCGCATGAGCACCTTTGCTTTCCATGTCTTGAGAGTTAACTCCAACATTCCCGATCTCTGGTGCCGTAAATGTTACAAACTGTCCAGCGTAAGACGGGTCAGACATTATCTCTTGGTAACCACTCATTGATGTGTTAAAAACTATCTCGCCAACAACCGTATCTTCTGCACCAAAACTATTTGCTTCTAAAAAAGTTCCGTTTTCGAGATAAATCCAGATTTTATTTAAAGATGCTTCCATACTCACTACTCCACACCTCTTTTACTTAACTCTTCATGATAAAGTTTCTCATAAAGAATGTCAAACTCATCAGTACCTGGAATATATCTCTTTTTATATGTTCTTATCTTATCCATAACAGCATCATCAAGTTCAGAAGCTTCAGCTATAAAAGATGTAATAGCATTATAAATAATATTTTTAATACGATTTTCTGTTACATCAAAATGAATTAAATCTTCTTCATAAAGTTCATCTAATATTTTATGAGCAATATCTGAGTAACGCTCTTCATAATTTAAAATTATTCCAAATTCTGGAGCAATTTTTTTCTTAATCATAAAGAAAAGCTGTCTCTCATCTACAAGATTAAACTCTATCTCTTCTTCATTCTCTTCGCAAATTTCATAAACTTTTTCTTCTAATGCCATCTCTTGATGTACGTTTTGAGTCAATATCTTCTTAGCTTCTTGAGATACAGCCTCAAGACCCTTTGTCATCGTAACAACACCACTTTTATTTAAATCAATCGCAATTTTACTAGATATATGAGGTATAGTTTTTAGTGATATTTTCATCGACAAGCCCTGTTTAAAAATAAATTTTGGTATTCTACAATAAGTAAGGTTAGTTTACAATTAGAACAAAGATATTTTTTAAAGAATTTATTTTGCCAAAAGCAGTGTAAGCGTTGAGGCTTTCTTTGAATCCATTTTTGTTAAAATCTTTCCAACTGTTTTAGGTTTTAGTGAAGATAATATTGAAGCAGCTTCTTTTGGATCCATATCTGAAAGTACGTTTGCTGCGGAACCTGCTTTCATTTTTGCAAAAGTTTGAGCAATTTTATTCATCTTTATACTTTTCATCTCTTTGAAGATTTTTTCATTCCTTTGAAGCATTCTTTTAATAGATTTTTCTTTAGATGAAATCTCCACAAGTTTTCTCTCAACCACTTCCTCTTCTTGAGATAACTTTGTTTCTCTTTTTTTGAGTAACTCTTCTGTTGCAGCTTTTAGAGCGCTAAGAGCCTGTTTTTGCTCGTCAATTCTTTCAAGTTCAACAAGAAGCTCACTCTTTCTTGCTTTAAAAATTTCAGTACACTCAAAAAGTTTATTGTTGGTATCTAGTGCGATTAGGGATGTAAAAGTAAAAAAGCTTAGTAAAAGTAGTCTCATTTTTTATCTTTTCCTTTGATAGGTAATAGAAGCAATTTCATCTAAATCTTTTACTTCTTGAAGTTTTTTCTTTTTAGTCTCTTTTTTTATCTCTTGAAGCTCTAAATACTTAAATTTTTCAAAATCAATCATATCAAATTTTAGTTGATTTTTTGCTAACTTTACTTGATTTTTAGCAAAACCAACCCACTCCTTATTATGCTCAATTAGTCCTCTTTGAGAGTCAAGCAGAGTTCTAGAAGCAAGCATCTCATTCATAGTTCCACTCTTAGGTGCTTCAACATCTTCTAAAGAGTTATATGACAAGTGAAGTGCCATAGCAGCACTGTTTAGATCAGCATTAGCCTTTTGTACAACTCTCTCACTTTTTTGCATAGTGTTCTTTTTGAGTTTTACTAACGGGCTAAAGCGAGTCCTCACCTATTATCCTTTAAAGTATTATTGTATCATCTCTCTCTGGCGATGTAGAAATTATACCAACTTTTGTTTTACTTATATCTTCAATGATTTTAACAAAAGCCTGAGCATCTGCTGGAAGTGCATCAAAAGTTCTTGCTCCAACGGAGTTATTCCAACCTTTAAAAGTTTTATAAACTGGTTTTACAGCATCTAAATCTGCTGGCATATAGTCAATAGTTTCACCATTGTACTCATAAGCGATACAAACTTTAACCTCATCAAAACCATCAAGAACATCAAGTTTCATCAACGCTAACTCATCACAACCATTTAAGCGAGCTGCATGTCTAGTAGCTACTGCATCAAACCAACCACATCTTCTTGCTCGTCCTGTAGTAGTTCCAAACTCATGTCCCTGCTCACCTAAACGTTTTCCATCTTCACCAAAATCTTCACTAGGGAATGGTCCATTACCAACACGAGTACAGTAAGCTTTTACAATCCCTGTAACTTTACCAATATCTTTAGGGTTAATCCCAAGACCAGTACAAGCACCGGCACTTACCGTTGCAGATGAAGTAACATAAGGATAAGTTCCATGATCAATATCAAGAAGTGTACCCTGAGCACCCTCTAGTAAAATTCTTTTATTTTCGTCTAAAGCTTTCCAAACCATCTGTGTAGTATCTGTAATAAATGGAGCAAGTTTAGCTTTGTAGCCTTCTAGTTCAGCTAAAAGTTCAGATTCAACTGGTGTCGGTATTTCATAAACATCAAAGATTTGTCTATTTTGTTCAAAGTACTCAATAATTGAAGCAGTAAGCTTTGCAGGATTTAAAAGTTCACCAACACGAAAGCCTGTACGGTTGATTTTATCAGCATATGCAGGTCCTATTCCCTTACCTGTTGTACCGATAGCTTTATCACCTTTTAGTCTCTCTTTTGCTTGGTCAATCAGTGCATGATAGTAAAGATTCAGATGTGCTTTATCAGAAATATAAAGACGACCTTCAAGATTTTCAAACTGAACCATCTCTTTTATGATTGATTCTGGAGATAAAACAACACCGTTACCAACAACATTTATAGCTTGAGGATTAAGTACACCTGATGGGATAAGGTGAAGTGCGTATTTCACACCATCAACCCAGATAGTATGTCCAGCATTATGACCACCTTGACTTCTACAAACCATATCATACTCACAAGCAAGTCTATCAACTATCTTACCTTTTCCTTCGTCGCCCCACTGAATTCCTACTATTAAATCTGCTTGCATTATTTCACTTTCTCTTCAATTATTGTATCTGTATAGATTGCAAACCCAACCGAGCTCACATCATTATTGTTATATCTTCCGCCACGAGCAAAAACCTCATTAGCACTAATAGCTCTAAAAAACAGTTCATCATAGTAAAGCATTTTTGCATAATACATAGGTGCTAAGACACTATTTTCACACTTTATCTCCTGACACAACTCTTTCATCTTGATAAGTTCCACTTTGATTATCTCTGGAACTATTTCAAGCAGTTCATCAACCTGCTCTACATGTTGAAGATATACAAGTTTTTCTAGCCACTCAATTTTTAGATTTAAAAACTTCTCTATATTGACATGTCTAAAATCATCTAAAGTCAACTCATCAAACATGTCAGCTAAAATATGAGGTATTTTCATATTTGAGATTTGAATCAGTGGTGCAACTTCAAGTTTATTAAAAATATCTATAGAGATATTTAAAACTGATGAAAGCTTTTTCTCACCCATAAACTCAACACCAACTTGATACTGCTCTGATGTTGGATAAGTAAAAACAGGTTGAACATAAAACCATTTTTTCTGCTCAGTGTTTCTGCCTAGTCTTTTTTCAATTATACGAACCACATCAATAGTCGAGTCTGCTCTTAAAGAGATAGAGTTATTCTTCTCATCATTAACTTTTACTAACTCTTTTTCATCTGCAATACTTAAATGCTGGTGGTACGAGAACACAGGAGTAACAATCTCAAGAAAGCCATTTGCATCCAAAATATCAGAAGCTACTTTTTCTATCTCTCTTTTTACTTTTGCACTTTCGCCAAAGTAAAGTTTACTTCCGTTAGGAATTTCATGTTCAAGTATCATTACTTACTCACCCCAAAATATATTTCATTAAAAACTTTGTTTGCAGTCCCATCATAAGTTCTGCGGCCAAGTTTATCAAGTGCCAGCTCAACAGAGTTTACAACCCAAGCCATCTCATAAACAGGGATAAGTCCCATCTGGTTAATTCTAAAAATCTTACCTTTTAAATGGTCTTGTCCGCCGGCAACATTTACATCAAACTCTTCTTTTAGAAGTTTTCTAATCTCTGATGCATTCTCATCATCAATAGTTGTCATAGACTTAGCCGGTGATGTCGGATATACATGTAGACCAAGTGCTTGAAGTGAAGCTTTTACAGCCTCTGCTCTTATGGCTGTTATCTCATAAAGAGCCTCTACTCCACCATCTTTTTCGATAGTCTCTAAAACTTCTAAAAGACCAATAATCAGAGTAGTAGCTGCCGTGTAAGCAGTTGTGTTTTGTTTTTGTTTTTTTATCTCAGAAGCAAGATTAAGATAGTAACCTTTTCCAGCTCCTACTTTTTCGATTGCAGAATTACTAAGTCCAAGAATTGATAATCCCGGAGGAAGCATAAGTGCTTTTTGACTACCTGCAATTAGACAGTCTATGTTAGTTACATCAATCTTCTCAACACCAACGGCTGTGATTCCATCAGCAATAATCATAATGTTTGAATTTATCTCTTTTACAGCCTTTGCAAGCTCTTCAACCGGATGACGTAAACCACCGGCAGATTCACTAATCTGAACTGCTATCGCATCAATATCAGAATTATTTTTAACAGCTTCAACAATAGCTTCTATACTAACCGGCGTATTCCACTCATTTTTTATCTCTACATTTTGCAGACCATTAGCTGTTGCAATTTTTCCAAATCTCTCACCGAATTTTCCAGAGTTTACACTAAGTAATGTGTTATGACATAAGTTTATAACAGCTGCTTCCATAGCACCTGTTCCACTTGATGCAAGCATAATCACTTCATCTGTATTAAAAAGATTAAAAAGATGTTTTCTTGTTTTTTCAAAAATTGCTTCAAATTCTGGTGTACGATGGTGCATAGTCTCATCACTCATTGCATTGCGAACATTCTGAGATACAGGAGTTGGACCAGGTGTAAAAAGTAACATGTAAAAATTCCTAAGAGGTTATTAATTAAAACCTCGTATTATATCGAAATAACTTAAATTGACTCTTTATTTTTATGCTAGAATTTCAGCAGAGAGTTTAACATGTAATATATAAGGGCTTTAATGACTATTTTTGATTCAATTATTTTAGGTATTATTGAGGGGTTTACAGAATTTTTACCCATCTCTTCTACAGGTCATCTTATAGTAGCTAGTGAATTTTTAGGAATAGACCAAACTGCAGTAACTAAAGCATATCAAGTTATCATTCAATTTGCTGCAATCTTTGCTGTTATATTTAACTATAAAGATAAATTTACAATTAAACATATTGACCTATGGACTAAGATATTTTTGGCCTTTATCCCAATTGGTGCTGTTGGATTTCTTTTTTCCTCGCAAATAAAAGAACTTTTTAGCATACAGGTTGTAGCTGTTATGTTTATAGTTGGCGGTGTTATATTTTTACTTGTAGAAAAATTCTTTATACCGAATGAAACTCATTTAATAGACGATGTTGAAAAGGTAACTCTAAAACAATCATTGGTAATAGGGTTTGCACAAATATTTGCACTTATTCCGGGAACAAGCAGAGCAGGTTCCACTATCATTGGTGCTTTGCTTGTCGGACTTAGCAGAAAAGCCAGTGCAGAGTTTAGTTTTCTGCTTGCTTTTCCTGTTATGAGTGCGGTTACTGCCTATGACTTACTAAAGCACTATAAAGAGTTCAGTGATGCTAACCTTATAGCTTTAGGTGTTGGTTTTGTCGTATCTTTTATAGTTGCCTACCTAACAATAAAACTATTTTTAAAATTTTTAGAAAGCTTTACTTTTGTGGCCTTTGGTGTTTATAGGATAATCTTCGGGGTAATTTTACTAATAATGTTTAACTAAACACTATTTATCACTGGAATAATATTTGCTTATACTTCATAAATAGTTTAAAGGAGATATTATGCAAACGTTTCGCATATATAATGCACAACTATATATTATCTTAGAAAAATTAGAGTACTCTTTTTATAAACTAAGTCGTAAGGTTTTGTAAAAATACACCATTTTTATAAAAAAAAGATTTTTAACCGGAATTAACTCCATAACATTAAATAATAAATGTTTCTATATCAATTAACTCTACGCGATCACAATCTTTTTTAAATAGCTTTTTTGTAGTTGCATCATCTTCCGCTAAAGCTAATAGGTCTGCAAAGTCATCTTTTGATACTTTAAATGTATGTAGTTCTTTTATAGTTGCTACTCTAAGTGATGCATCTTCACTCTGTGAAGATAGTTCTATATTTCTCAAACCTTTTGCAAATTCACTCTTAATAACTTTAAGTACCTTTTCATTCGCAAGCAAATCTGATAAAGATATATCTTTATTTAAATCTGATTGGCACAACACCTTGTAGGTTACAATAATTTTACCATCCATAATTTATCCCTTATTCTAATTTTAGAGAAAATCCTCTTTCGCTCATTAAGTATATTATAACTTATCTAGTATATGCTAATAATTAGCCATTTTGTTTTATAAAGTTTTACATGTAAACCTCAAGCTATATGAAACTAATCTTAACCTGCTCTATTATATGTTATTATATCTATAAGCTTAAAACCTGTAACAAACTTTTTAAAGGGTGAAAGATGGGAAAAATAAAAAATATTACTGTATTATTTTTTCTATTGTTAAACACTTTTTTGTATGGGAACAATACAGGTACATATTACGATAATCAAAGAGAGAAATTAATAAAAATTATTAAACAAGAGGTAAAAAACACCAGTAACTATTTAAGAAAAGATAGTCTGGATAAAAGGGTAATAGATGCTATAAACAGTGTTCCCAGACATAAATTTGTTCCTTTTTACAGTCGTTTAAATGCTTACGAGAACAGACCTTTGCCTATAGGGTACGGTCAAACCATATCACAGCCATATATTGTTGCAATTATGACAGATCTTCTTAATCTAAAGCCATCAGACAGAGTACTGGAAATCGGTACAGGTTCCGGCTATCAGGCTGCAATTGCTGCCAAAATCGTAAAAGAAGTATACTCTATAGAGGTTATTGAACCTCTTGGTCTTAAAGCAAAAAAAAGACTTAAGCGGCTTGGATATAAAAATATAAAAACTCGTATTGCAGATGGCTATTATGGCTGGAAAGAGCATGCACCATATGATGCAATAATCGTAACAGCCTCTGCAGGTCATATACCACCGCCTCTGTTAAAACAGCTAAAACCAGGAGGGAAGATGATAATTCCAGTAGGAAGTTTTATTTTTGTTCAGCATCTTGTTTTAATACAAAAAGATCAAAAAGGAGATTTGACTACCCGTCAGATTATGCCGGTAAGATTTGTGCCTCTTACAGGAAAACACTAAGGATTAGTTTATGGCAAACACTGAGATGAATCCAAGATTGCCTATTTTTTCCATAGCCCTAACCTCTGCTGGGGCTTTGTCATACGAAATTCTTCTAATGAAACTCTTCTCTATTATTCAGTGGCACCATTTTGCCTATATGATTATCAGCCTTGCTCTCTTAGGCTACGGGGCAAGCGGTACATTTTTGGCTCTTTTTCAACAACGGCTCCTTAAGCATTTTCCTTTTGCCTATATATCCAACATATTTTTATTTGGTGTCTCATCTATTGTCTGTTTTTTATTTGCACAGGAGATATCTTTTAATCCTTTAGAGATGTTTTGGGATTACAAACAGATAGCTTGGCTTTTTATCATATATCTTCTTTTGACTCTCCCTTTTTTCTTTGCGGCTAATGGAATCGGTTTGGCAATAATGCGTTATAAAACAGATATCTCACGGCTCTATAGGGCAGATATGATTGGTGCGGGTTTAGGAAGTCTGGGGATTTTAGGAGTGCTCTACATCTTTTTTCCTACCTCGATTTTGCAAATTATCGGGACTGTTGGAATTGTGGCAGCAGCTATTGGATTAAAAGAGCTGCGCATCGGCTCTAAAAAAGTTTTTTTACTGTTTTTTGTTATCTCTCTTTTTTTACTGTTTTTGCCAAATAAAGCTGTAGAACTTAAACTAAGCCAATACAAAGATCTAAGCCAGACTCTAAGAGTTAAGGGAGCAAAAATTATAGATGAGTTCTCCTCACCTCTTGGAACTCTTAGTGTTGTACAAAACACTCAAGTTCCTTTTCGCTATGTTCCGGGACTGAGTCTCGCTTGTTTAACTGAGCCCTCTTTGCAACTTGGGATATTTACAAACGGTGATGGGATGAGTGTTTTAACTAAGTACCCAGATAGTTTGGAAAAACTAAACTATCTTGACTACCAGACATCAGCCCTTGCTTATCATTTAAGAAAATTAAACAAAGTTCTTATAATAGGTGCAGGCGGAGGCTCTGATATTTTACAAGCTCTTTACCACAATACGCAAAAGATTGACGGTGTTGAGCTAAATCCTCAGATGGTAGAGATTGTAGAAAAAAAATATGGTGATTTTACGGGGAACATCTACTCTTTAAAAAATGTAAATATCTATATAGCAGAAGCGAGAGAGTTTATCAAATCAAGCAAAGAAAAATATGACCTTATACAGATGGATATGGTGGACTCTGCTGGAGCATCATCTACCGGTCTTCAATCTATTAGCGAAAACTATCTCTACACAGTAGAATCTATAGAAAATGCTATAAACACCCTCTCTCCAAACGGCTATCTCTCTATAAGCAGATGGATAAAACTACCGGCAAAAGACACTCTCACACTCTTTGTTATGGCACTGGAGGCTTTAGAAAAAAAAGGGGTAAAAGAGCCGCAAAAACAGCTGATGCTCCTTCGAAGCTGGCAGACAAGCACGCTTATTATAAAAAACAGTCCCTTTGATAAAAATGAGATTCAAAAGCTCATCAATTTTAGTGATAAAAGATTTTTTGACATGGCTTATTACTATGGTATGCA
>DAOVJL010000121.1 GCA_030673275.1 Sulfurimonas sp. | reverse complement strand
TCTGCATCGCTTTTGTAGTTGTATGGCATGTTTCCACCGTTCTCTTTTATAAGTTCTAGAACTTTATCTGAAGAGCCACCGCTTTTCTTTGTGCCTGGCTTACGAAGATTGAGGTCAATATTTCCATCTTTTCTGATAGTTTTTATAAAAGCTTTTTTCTCATCACCAATATTGATATTTTCAAAAATTTCATTGTGATAGATAAGACCTTCGTATTTGTCTTCAACAATACATTTGTATCCAAGCGGAGTTTTAGAGATGATTAAAATCTTGACCTCTTGATGTGGTTTAAGACCTCTGACTTTTTTCTCAAAGAAACTGGCTGTCTTTTCAGTCCCAACCAGTCTGTGAGTTTTTTCATCATATACAACTTTTAAGAAGCGTTTGTCACCAACTTTAAAAGGTTCTTTTTGAAACATATTTGGTACAAGCAGGTCTTTGCTGAGACCCCAGTCCATAAATGCACCAAAAGGAGCTACGTCAATACACTCAAAAAAAGCAAATTCATCAAGTTTTGCTACTGGTGTCAGTGTTGTTGCAACAAGTCTGTCTTCTGAGTCAGTGTAGAGAAAAACATCAAGAAGATCGCCTTCTTTCATTTCGTTAGTCAGATATGGACCAGGGAGTAAGACATCATTACCGTCCTCCGCCATCATGTATGCACCGGGTGTTGTAAGTCTGTCTATTATAAGCGTGTTTGTTTTTCCTAGTTCTAGGAATTCATTTTGTTCTTGCATGGTATTTCCGTCATTGTAATTTATTGAAACCTCTAGAGTATAACTACATACTCAGAGACTTTTTAATTGTAACATTATATCAAGTGTCTTATATGTATAGACTTAGTTTTGTGATATTATTTGATATAAGGAATTTTTATGAAGAAGAGAACTAAAATTTTAGCCACAATTGGTCCTGCATCAGATACTCTTGAGAATATTGAAAATCTGATTAGAGCAGGTGTAAATGTATTTAGACTAAATTTTAGTCATGGAACTTATGAGTACCACTTTGATGTTCTTACAAAAATTCGTCAAGCTATGAAAAACACAGGTTTAGTTGTAGGAATACTGCAAGATATCAGTGGACCAAAGATTCGTATTGGAGAGCTTGCTCATCACTTTGAACTCAAAGAGAATGACACAATTGTTTTTCATAGAGATACAATAATCGGAAAAGCTACATCACAAAACAGATATGAAGTTTCTATCAACTATCCTGAAATTTTATCACAGTTACATGTTGGAGATTATATCTATCTTTATGATGGAATAATCCGTACAAAAGTCCTTACATGTAAAGATGACAAAGTTGAGGTTATAGTTGAAAACTATGGGACTCTCTCATCAAAAAAAGGTGTTAATTTTCCAAATACAGCTCTTGGAATAGATGTTCTTACTAAAAAAGATATAGAAGATATGGAGTGGGGTGTAAAAAATAGTGTTGATTTTATGGCTATATCTTTTGTACAAAATGAAAAAGACATGTTAAACGCCAGAGAGATTGTAGATAATCTTGGTGGTAAGCAGATGTTAATTGCCAAGATAGAGAAGTTTGATGCCATAGAAAATATTGATGCAATACTGGAAGCTTCAGACGGGTTAATGGTAGCTCGTGGAGATTTAGGGATAGAAGTGCCATATTATGAAGTTCCAAATCTGCAAAAAATGCTTATACAAAAAGCAAACCTTGCTGCTAAACCTGTCATTACTGCAACACAAATGTTACTATCAATGACACATAGTGAACGCGCAACAAGAGCGGAGATAAGTGACATTGCAAATGCAGTCATGGATGGAACTGATGCAGTTATGCTCTCAGAAGAGAGTGCAGTAGGTCAGCATCCAATTCTTGCGGTAAAAACTATGCTTGAGACCATAAGAGAGACAGAAAAAGAGTACAACTATTTTCAATTTGAGACAATCAAGTGTCATGATACGACTAACGCTATAGATGAGTCTGCTGTAAGGTTGGCCGGTGATCTACATGCAGATGGGATTTTATCTATGACGGCATCTGGAAACTCTGCTAGAAAGTTAGCTAAATATCGTCCATCAAATGTTATTTATGCCATCACACATGATGACAGAGTAAGACAACAGCTCACACTTACTTGGGGAGTTATCCCAGCATTTTCAGTGAAAAAAAGCTCATTTGGTCAAACAGTAAAAGATGTAATGCAAAAAGGTTTAGAGTCTAAAATACTGAACAAAAAAAATAGCTATATACTAACTGCAGGGGATCCGGTAGGAGTTAGCGGTTCGACTAATATGATTCGTCTGCTTAGAGAAAATGAGATGGAGTTTTTTAGAACACTAGAGGATTAAGATATTTTTAGATGTATCCTATAAAGGTCATTAATATACATTAAATAATATAACCCTATTCTTTGCTATGGTACAATAAATAAAATGCGTAAAGGAAATATTGTGAGTTTTAAAATAGTTTTGTACTTTGTATTGGTTTTTTTGTTTACTGGTTGTTTTAGAGTGATACCAGAAAGTGCCGTGTTACCAAAAATACATATGGATAAGAAGTTTACTAAATCTAAGAAGATGACATTTAATGATGATATTCTTAGTGTTAATAGTCCAAATGGTGGTTTAGTTGTTTTAAATAGAGATAATGGTTTTACTTTTATCAATCCAAATACAAATGAAAAGATAAAAGAGTTAGATAAGACTTATCTTTTGGCAGGAGATTTACCGTATCCTATCTTTTCAAAGTATGATAAAAAGTTAAATAAAACTGTATTGGAATGTACTGATTCAAAAGGTACTAAACTTTGGAAAAAAAGCATTAATGGTAAATTATTAAATACATATGATGACACACAAAGTATAATATTAGCAATCAAAGATGAAGGAGTAATTACACTTCATTCATTAAATAAAAAAGATGCAAAGGTAAAGTGGTCTGTTACAAAGGAAACTACTAGTTCAAACGTATTGTTTTTAAACAATGAAGGTAAAGTATATGTGGCTACAGATAAAAGTTTAGATGAGCTTTCATCAAATGGAAAACTTATTCACAGGTATGACTTTAATACAAAATTTTATATAAAAAGATTTATTATTAATGGTGATTCAATGGTTGTTTACGGATATACAGATGAAAAATCTAAAGCTATAGTTAAGGCTATTGATATAGCTTCGAATAAGATAGTTTTTGAGAAAAGTATCAATATTGAAGATGACTTATATAATGATGTCTTAGTGGATAATAGAACTCTTTATATTGTAAATAATAAAAAGCTTTCTTCTTTTGACATGTTAAATGGAAATAAGATTAAAAACATAGAACTTAAAATGGAAGATGATAGTTATGAGACATTAGACAATATAGCTATATATAAAGATAAAATACTATTAACTGGTCAATCAGAGATATATGCATATACTAAAAAAGATCTGAATCTGTTATGGAAACATGAAGAACTTTGGACACCTGACAGACTTTTTAGAAAAGAAAAGGGATTTAATGCTGCTGTATCAGCAGGGATGGCTGCTTCTTTTCAAACTTTCAACAATGTAGATTCTGTAAATGGAAGAGGTGGTATATTGGGAAGTTTACATCTGGCGCAATCTCAATTTTCATTTGCAGTTAATAAAATTTTGAAAAAATTAAATTTAAGTAAGTCATCAAAAGGTTCATTAGATATCGCATTCGTTCGAGGCTATTCAACTGGTTCTGTGTTCTTAGAATATGATGCAGTTGTGTATTTAATAAATCTAGATACTGGTAAAAGTCAAAATATTCAACTAAAAGAAAGAGACAGTTACCATTGTTATCCAAATGTACATGTAGATGTGAATAATAGAACAATTTATCAATCATATGGAACTCAAAATCTTATTTTGAGTTGTGGGACATTAAATCAATTGGATATTATTAAGTATTAATTATTCAAAAATTCATACTAGAGAAAGTAGAACCACTAAAAGAACAGGGGGAGTAACAATCAGTCCAAACTTCGAGTATGACCAAAAGCTGATTTTTACACCTTTTTTCTCTAGAGTATGAAGCCAAAGCAGGGTTGCAAGTGAGCCAAATGGTGTCATCTTTGGTCCTAAGTTACATCCAACTATGTTCGCATAAATCATCGCTTCATTTGCTATATCTGTCAGTGCAATATCCATAACCATAATAGTTGGCATGTTGTTCATAAATGCAGACAAAAATGCCGCTAAAAAGCCGGTTCCGACAACTGCAACTACTTCACTTTGAGAGTTGAGGTAAACTAACATGTTAGTTATGTAGTCTGTTAGCCCTGCATTTTTAAGACCATATACAACTATATATAGACCAAGTGAAAACCAGACAACCTGCCAAGGCGCTTCTTTGATAATATGTTTAGGTTCAACTGTTTTTGTAAGAGAGGCAATAACTAAAAAGATAACACCGCCGCCAAGAGCAAAAACAGATACGGGAATGTTATAAGCATCACCGATGAAATATCCAGCTAAAAGAAGTGCCAAGAAAACCCATGAAAAGTTAAAAAGCCCTCTGTGCTTTATTACTTCATCTGGATTCTTTAGTAAATTTATGTCTACATGTGAAGGAATATCTTTGCGTAAAACTATCCATAAAACAACCATGCTCGCAATAACACTTACAAAGTATGGCAAAATCATATTTGAGATAAATTCGGCAAAACCGATATCAAAATAGTTGGCTGTAACGATATTTGTTAGATTTGAAAATACAAAAGGAAGAGATGCGCTGTCACTTATAAATCCGCCTGCTAGTAAAAAGGCCAAAATTGTTTTAGTGTTAAGGCGAAGGATATTCATCTTAGCTAGTAAAATCGGAGTTAAAATAAGTGCTGCACCATCATTTGCAAAGAGTGCTGAAACAATAGCACCTAAAATGATAGAGTAGAAAAACATCTTGTGACCACTACCCTTTGATAGTTTTGCCATCTTCAGTGCTGCCCACT
>DAOVJL010000161.1 GCA_030673275.1 Sulfurimonas sp. | reverse complement strand
TTCAAAAAGAAGGGAAACTTGTAGAGTACCAAAGACTAAAACAGAGAGTTGAGTTTGATTTAGAGATGCTGCAAACTACGGGAATGTGTAAAGGAGTTGAGAACTATTCAAGACTATTGACAGATAAAAAACCGGGAGATGCTCCTTTTACTCTGCTTGACTATTTTGCTCTTAATCATAAAGATTATCTGGTTATAGTAGATGAGTCACATGTCTCTCTTCCTCAGTATCGTGGAATGTATGCAGGAGACAGAGCGAGAAAAGAGGTTCTAGTAGATTATGGCTTTAGACTTCCAAGTGCCCTGGACAACCGACCGCTTAAAGCAGATGAGTATATAAATAAAGCTCCCCACTATCTATTTGTTTCAGCTACCCCTGCTGAGTATGAACTTGACATGTCAAGTGCAATAGCACATCAAATCATACGTCCAACAGGGCTTCTTGATCCAATTTTAGAGATAAAACCTTCTGACAATCAAGTTGAAGATATACATGATGAGATAATTGGAATTGCTGCTAAAAATGAGAGAATACTCATAACAGTTCTAACAAAAAAAATGGCAGAAGCTCTAACAAAATACTTAGCAGATTTAGGTATAAAAGTTCAGTACATGCATTCAGATATTGATACTATTGAGAGAAATCAGATAATCCGTTCTCTAAGACTTGGCGAGTTTGATGTACTTATAGGTATAAATCTTCTTCGAGAGGGTCTTGACCTACCGGAGGTTTCTTTAGTAGCTATTTTGGATGCGGATAAAGAAGGATTTTTACGAAGCGAAACTGCACTTATTCAGACCATAGGTCGTGGAGCCAGAAATGAGAATGGCAGAGTTATTTTATATGCAAATAAAATTACAAAATCTATGCAAAAAGCGATAGATACAACTACTGCCAGAAGAGAGCTTCAAGAGGCACACAATAAAAAGCATGGCATTACCCCTACAACTACCAAACGCTCACTAGATGAGAATTTAAAACTTGAAGATCATGGTGGCATTTACCAAAAACACAAAAAAATGGATAAAATGCCAGCATCAGAAAGAAAAGCAATTGTCAAAGAACTTTCTCTTAAGATGAAAGAAGCTGCTCGTGAGTTAAACTTTGAAGAAGCAGCCAGACTTCGTGATGAGATAACAAAAATTAAACAATTATAATAATTGCACTAGTGCAATGGGCTCTCTGCCGAAGAGAACTTAGTGTTAACGTAGATGGCGGAATTACTTCCGACATCGTAATAAATAGATGAAGGTTTCCTTCATTTTATGCAATAAAATTAAGGATATTTATATGGAAGATACATTTAGTAATTTAGAAACTTATGGTTATATCGGTCTATTCTTATACTCTCTAGGTGGTGGATTTATTGCACTTATTGGTGCAGGAGTGTTGTCATTTATGGGTAAGATGGATTTAGCTCTTGTAATACCTATTGCCTTTGTTGCAAATGCACTTGGTGATGTTCTGCTTTTTTATATGGCAAGGTATCAAAAAAGTATGATGATGGACGGTCTTCGTAAACATAGAAGAAAACTTGCACTTGCACATATAATGATGAAAAAAAGAGGCTCTTGGATAATTTTTATTCAAAAATTTGTCTATGGGATTAAAACACTTATCCCGATTGCCATTGGGCTTACAAAATATGACTTTAAAAAATTTGCTATTTTAAATGTACTAAGTGCGGCAGTCTGGGCTTTAGTTTTTGGATTTGGAAGTTACTACTCAGGAGATGCTTTAGTAAAAGCGGCTGGAGTCGTTGGCGATAAACCTTGGATAGCGCCTATAATACTTGTAGTGTTTGGTGGAGCTTTATGGCTGTATATGCACAAAGCAACTAAGAAAAAAGTTAAGTAGTTATACCATTCCCAAGTAAAACTTGAATAACAATAATTTAATATTTTAGATTTGCCGTAGATTGTGCAAAACATCCAACTAGGGCTAGGCTATAAGCCTGCCGTGTTGGATTTTTGTGCAAGATGCAGTGAAGATGAAATTTTAAGAGCCTACTTTTGGACCAAATGGAGCATAATCTGTGTGTTCTCCATCTTGGTATTTTTTATAGTTTTTAATAAACATCTCAGCTAAAGTATCTCTTGTTGTATCAAAAGCATCTTTATCTGCCCATGCGTTACGAGGATTTAAAATCTCTGGATCGATGTTACCCAATGTTTTTGGAACATGAAGTCTAAATGTTTTAGTAGTATCAAACTCACTATTTTGAATACTTCCATCTAAAATAGCATTAATACAAGCACGAGTATCTTTAATACTCATTCTATGACCAACACCATATTTTCCACCTGTCCAACCAGTGTTCACAAGATAAACATTAACACCATGTTTATCAATTTTTTCGCCTAAGAGTTTTGCATAAACTGTTGGGTGCAGAGGCAAAAATGCCTCACCAAAACATGCACTAAAAGTAGCAACCGGTTCAGTAACGCCACGCTCAGTTCCGGCAACTTTTGCAGTGTATCCGCTTAAGAAGTAGTACATTGCTTGATCTTTTGTAAGTTTTGAAACTGGAGGTAAAACACCAAAAGCATCAGCGGTTAAGAAGATGATGTTTTCAGGATGACCAGCACTTAGGCTTGGCTCATGATTTTCAATATGCTCAATCGGGTAAGAAACACGAGTGTTTTCAGTTTTAGAGCTATCTTCATAGTCTACTTCTCCCTCTCCGTACATTACAACATTTTCAAGTAGTGCATCTGTTCTAATCGCATTATAAATCTCTGGTTCACTTTTACCATCAATATTGATCACTTTTGCGTAACATCCACCTTCAAAGTTAAACACACCATAGTTGTCCCAGCCATGTTCATCATCACCAATCAGCGCACGATGAGGGTCAGTTGAAAGAGTTGTTTTACCAGTTCCGCTTAATCCAAAGAAAAGTGCAGTATCACCCTCTTCACCAACATTAGCAGAACAGTGCATAGGAAGCTTACCCTCTAACGGCAGCCAGTAGTTCATCATTGAAAAAATTCCTTTTTTCATCTCACCACCGTACCAAGTACCACCGATAATAGCCATGTTATTCTCTATATCAAAAAGTACAAATACTTCAGAATTAAGACCATGCTCTTTCCATTTATCATTTACGGCTTTACAAGCATTTAAAACTGTAAAGTTTGATTTGAAAACTTCAAGTTCTGATTCAGTTGGGCGAATAAACATATTTTTAACAAAGTGAGATTGCCAAGCTATCTCAGATACAAAACGAACTGATCTTTTTGAAGCAGCACTTGCACCACAAAACACATCAGTTACATAAAGGTCTTTGTTTGATAGTTGTTCTTGAGCAACAACTAGCAGTTCTGCAAAAATATCTGCTGAAACTTTTTTATTAACATCACCCCAGGCAATATATTTATTTGATGGGTCACGATCTACAAAATACTTGTCTTTTGGACTACGACCTGTAAATATTCCAGTATCAACTGCTGTTGCACCAAATTTTGTAACTGCACACTCATCATTATCAATCTCGTGTTGAATTAACTCTTCATAACTTAGGTTATGATAAACATTACCAACATTTTTTAGACCTATTTCTTCTAACTCAGTTAAGTTCATAACTTACCTTTTGGGTACTATTTAATTATGATGAAATTATACACTTAATAAACCTAAATTAAAAGTAAATATAGTAACTTTTTCACTCTCTTAAGCAGAAAATTTAATTTAAGTATTTTTTGATAAAATTACGGTCTTGCTCGATTAACTCAGTGGTAGAGTGCTTCCATGACATGGAAGAAGTCACTGGTTCAAGCCCAGTATCGAGCACCACTAGTTAAAGTTTATAATCAGTAATATTTTTA
>DAOVJL010000075.1 GCA_030673275.1 Sulfurimonas sp. | reverse complement strand
TGATTTCATTTCACATACTGAAAAAAATAATTCTATTAAAATACACGTTAATGACTTTGGTACAAAAAAAGAAAGATGGGCTAATGATGATAAACACAATGATAAACTTGATAATGATATTTGGATTAATGGAGTGATTGAAGCGGATAAAAACTTAAAATGTAAAATTATAAAAGATAGTCTAAATTTACATTGAGGAGATTAAATATCTCTCTCAATAACTCTTTTAAATGTATTGAAGTAGTTGTCTTTTAGTGTTTCCATACTCATAGTAACATCATTAACTTTGATAGAATCTCCGCCAACAGTTCCGATTTTCTCTACAGCCATAGACTCATCTAACATAGCTTCAAAAGCCTCTTGGTTTTCAGGTTTAACTTCTATAATAGCTCTACTCATAGACTCAGCGAAAATATCACGCTCATCAGATACAGTCATTTCTACATCACATCCAAGACCTGAAGTTGCAACCATTTTAGCTAATGCTATTGCAACACCACCAGAACTTGCATCTTTTGCACACTCTAGTAAATGTTTTTTATTTGCTTCAATTACTAAATCCCAAAGCGCCAACTCATTTTTGTAGTTAATCTCTGGCATAGTACCAGCAACAGTTCCACAAATCTCTTTCATGTATAAAGAACCACCAAACTCAGATTTAGACTCACCAACAAGATAAAGTGCATTGCCCTCCCCTTGGAAGCTAGACATTAAAACATTGTTTTGATCATCATTTACACCAACAGTCGCGATAGATGGTGTTGGAAAAACAGATACACCGTTTGTCTCATTGTAAAGTGAAACATTTCCACCGATTACAGGAGTAGTAAGTTCTGAACAAGCCTCTTTAATACCCTCACAAGCTTGTCCAAACTGCCACATAACTTCTGAGTTTTCAGGGTTACCGAAGTTCAAACAATCTGTAATCGCTAAAGGTCTAGCACCACTCATAGCTACATTTCTACCAGCTTCAATAGTTGCAGCAGCTCCACCACCCTTAGGATCAATATAGCAGTAACGAACATTACAATCAGCAGACATTGCTAAAGCTTTACC
Organism: Sulfurimonas sp.; assembly: GCA_030673275.1. Taxonomy (GTDB): domain Bacteria; phylum Campylobacterota; class Campylobacteria; order Campylobacterales; family Sulfurimonadaceae; genus Sulfurimonas. The sequence goes on along the minus strand of DAOVJL010000075.1, from coordinate 5,248 downwards.
GTTTTCTTTTATACGAATAACAGAAGCATCAAGCATCCCGCCGTTTTTGATAGTGTTTGTTTGTACCATTGAATCATACTGAGTATATATCCAAGCTTTATCTACAACTTCCATAGATTTGATTAGAGTGTTAAATGCATCTTGATTTGAAACTTTCTCAAAGTCATTGATAGTTACAGACTTAATTTCGTCTAAGTAAGCTGGTTTTGTCATAGGACGGTTAAGCTCTGGAGCTTCTTCACTAACCGGGTCAACAGGAACCTCAGCACATTTTTCACCATGCCAGAATAGTTCCATATTTCCTGTTGCAGTTACCTCACCGATAACTGCAGCATCTAAGTCCCATTTTTCAAAGATATCGATAATAGCTTGTTCGCTACCTTTTTTAGCACATAAAAGCATACGCTCTTGAGATTCTGAAAGCATAAAGTCATATGGAGTCATATTTTCTTCACGAGCAGGAACTTTATCAAGATGCATAATCATACCGCTACCTGAACGTCCAGCCATCTCAAATGAAGAAGATGTAAGACCCGCTGCACCCATATCTTGGATACCGACAACATGGTCAGTTTTAAAAAGCTCTAAACAAGCTTCTAGAAGAAGTTTTTCAGTAAACGGATCACCAACTTGAACAGTTGGACGAAGAGATTTAGACTCCTCAGTAAAACTATCAGACGACATAACCGCTCCGCCAAGACCGTCACGACCAGTTTTTGCACCAACATACATTACAGGATTGCCAATACCTTCAGCTTTACCGTAAAAAATCTCATCAGATTTTGCAAGACCAAGTGTAAATGCATTTACAAGGATATTTCCATTATAGCACTCATCAAAACTTGTCTCTCCACCGATAGTAGGAACACCCATACAGTTTCCATAACCACCGATACCTTCAACAACACCACGAACTAGATATCTTTGATGAGCTGATACTTTATCATCATTCATAACATTACCAAATCTAAGTGCATTTAAGTTTGCGATAGGGCGAGCACCCATTGTAAATACATCTCGCATAATTCCGCCAACACCGGTTGCAGCACCTTGGTAAGGTTCTATAAAACTTGGGTGATTGTGTGATTCCATCTTAAATACAGCAGCGTAACCACCACCGATATCAATAACACCGGCATTCTCACCTGGACCTTGAATAACCCATGGTGCTTTAGTTGGAAAACCTTTTAGGTGTACTTTTGAAGATTTATAAGAACAGTGCTCGCTCCACATCGCTGAAAATATACCCAACTCAACAAGATTTGGCTCACGATCTAAAATTTCTTTTATATGCGTGTAATCTTCTTGTGAAAGTTTATGGTTAGCTAACTGTTCGTCAATATTTTCTAGTTGTTGGCTCACGGTGGAATCCTAAAAATTGGTTTTTAAAAATGGATTATATCTAATTAGTGGTAAAAGTAGTTTTAATGAAAAGAAAAGTCTACTTTTGTTCGTATTTTTTTCTTTAGAGAAAAGATGTTTTCATATCTAATTTCTAAAATTTCATACTCCTTTTTACCTTTTGGCAATTGTATGATAAATTCATCTTCCACTTTTTTACCCATCATAGATTTTGCAAGTGGAGAGTGTACAGAAATAAGTCCATTTTCCGGCTCAGATTCTAAGACACCGCAAATTGTATAACACTCTTCTTCATCTATATCGATATTTAAAAGTTTAACGCTGCTTCCAAAACCAATCTTAACATGTGAGTGTGAGGATGGGTCTATAATTTGAGATTTTTCTATCATGGAATTTAAATAAAAAAGTCTTTTATCTATAAAACGAAGTTTCTCTTTTGCAGCGTGATAGTCCGCATTTTCACTTCTGTCACCAAGAGCCGCAGCAACTAATTTTTCTTCTGCAACTTTAGGTTTTTCAACTTCTAAAAGAAATTTAAACTCTTGCACTAAAAGGTCATAACCCTCTATGCTCATGGGTTCTTTATTCATAAAGAACCTACCGATATCATGATAACTTTAATGATGAAAACCTACTATATAATAAGTCTCTTTATTATCTAATTTATCTAGTGTTACTTTATATTTTTGACTAAAACGATTTATTTTTTCATGCGCTTCCTCAAGCATTTCCGGGCTTTTTGACTCTATTTTAATTTTAAAACAATCATTTGAGTTTGACATAGCCACATAAGCATCATCAACTTTTAAATGATCGTGCAAATCCATAATATGTTTTTGTATTTTTTCATAACCAACCGTATTTTTCTCAATTCTATCAAGTTGCTCAATTAAGGCGTCGTTTGGAGCATAACCAAGTTGTGTAAGCATTGCATCATTTTGCATATTTTTCCTTTTTTTATAATTATAAGAAAATAATATCAACAATTTGTAAATATTCAGTAGCTTTTTATTTATATAAATGTAAGATTTAAGTAAAATATTGTATAAACTTAAAGAGAGTAATATGACTGAAGATATACTTAAAAAAATTAAACAGCTTCCTCCTCTTCCTGAGTCTGCTATGCAGATAGAAGCTGTTTATCAGGACCCTGATAGTACTTTTAATGACATGGTTAAAATACTAGAAAAAGATCCTCTGCTAACTGCTGATATTCTTAAAGCTGCAAACTCTCCACTATATGGTTTTAGCCGTGAGATTAATGCTATTAACCAAGCTGTTGGTCTGTTTGGTATGGGAACTGTAAGAGGTTTTGCATTAGCGTCTATCGTTAAAAAAAGTTTTACACTTGACCTGTCTCCATATGGAATCAATAATGACATGTTCTCAGCACTATCTAAAAAGCAACATGGTTTGATGATTTCATGGTGTCTAAGAAAACAGGGCAGCTTACTTGGCGTATTATCTCCAGCTGCATTTCTTGTAGAGATTGGCAAGGTTTTAATAGCTCAACAAATCATGATAGACAATAAACAAGAAGAATTTAGAGATGCTCTAAAAGAGCTTCAAGATGTTGAAGCAGCTGAGAGAAAAGTAGTCGGTGTTGATACTCCTGAAGTAAGTGCTACAATTTTTGAACACTGGAGATTTGAGCCAGGATTAATTGAAACTATCCGTAACTGCCAAAACCCTGAAAATGCCAAAGAAGAATTTCACAAAGCAGCACAAATTTTACATGTTGTTCGTGTAGCTGTTCCAATTAACGGCGCTTTAACAGATGAGAGCATAGCTGCGTCAAAAGAGTTAATTACTAAATATGACCTTGACATGGAAAGCTTTGACAAAGCAATAGAAAACGCTTAAAACTATAACAATTGAAATCTCTTCTTATAAGACTCACTCATGGTTTGAGTGAGCAAGACATCTCTGCAGATGAACTTTTACATGTGAACGATTTTTTAGCAAAAAGATATATTACTAAAAAAGACGCTATTTATAAATTTAACTCAAAATATCGTGCTGGTACTTTAGGACTTGTTCAAAAAGGCACAGCATACCTAAATGTAATTGGGGAACTTACTCGCGACCTTTTTATAGCAGAGGGTGATTTGGGAATTGCTCAAGAGGGTGATCTTATAATCGCTCAGAGACTTCTGGGCAAGCGTGGAACCCCTAGTGCAAAAATTGCAGAAATAGTTGGTCGCGCGCAAAGCTATAGCATTGCCTATATACTATCAAAAGATGGAAGAAAATCTTTAGTAGATTTAAAAACAGAGTACCCTGCGGGAGTTGAGATAAGCGAAAAAGATCTTAATTCTTATGAAGATGGTGACGTTTTTAAAGTGGATAACCAAGACTATACCATAATGGAAAAGCTTGGAAATATAAAAGACCCGCTTGTTGATGAAAAGATAGTTCTTGCACAATTCAACAAACATGATGAGTTTGAACCGGAAGTCTTAGAAATAGCTACATCATTTAAAAAAGTAGATGCATCAAAATATAAAAATAGAGTTGATTTACGAAAATTGCCTTTTTGTACAATCGACCCCGTTACTGCCAAAGATTATGATGATGCAATATATTGGGACAACGAGAATGCTACTCTTTATGTAGCTATAGCTGATGTAAGCGAATATGTCACACCATTTGGTGCAATAGACAATGAAGCAATTTACAGAAGTTTCTCCATCTACTTACCTCACCGTTCTATTCCAATGCTTCCAAGGCAACTAAGTGAAACCCTCTGTTCTCTTCAACCACATGTAGATAGACTTAGCTATGTCTTTGAGATAAAACTAGATTTAGACTCTTTAGAGGTTGCAGAATCTAAAGTTTATGAAGCAATAATCCACTCTGATAGAAGATTTAATTATGAAGAGATTGATGATTTTTTTAATGGGAAACTAAAAGCTACAAACAATAAAGAAAAAGATATATTTGACTATCTTACAAAACTAAGAGTAGTGACTGATGCACTTAAAGAAAAAAGATTAAAAATCGGTTATGATTTTCATTCAACTGAAATAGAGATGGAGATAGATAAAAACTCTAATCTTATCTCAACAACTTATGCAGAGGAGACTCCATCTCACTCTCTTATAGAAGATTGTATGCTTCTCGCAAATAAAGAAGCAGCAGCACAATTTGAGAGGGGAATATTTAGAATACATGAGCCCCCAAGTCAAGCTAAAATCCAAAAACTATATCAAGAGTTGGCAAGTATAGGTATGTTTATAGATATTAAAAACTCTATAAAAGAGACGATAACCGATATACAAAATCAAGCAAGAGCAATGGATTTAGAATCAGAAGTAGATACACTTATAATCCGCTCACAAATGCAAGCAAGATATGCTCCAATGAACTCTGGACACTTTGGTCTTGGTTTTGAGGCGTATACACATTTTACTTCACCTATCCGTAGATACAGTGACTTGATTGTGCACAGACTCTTAAAAGCTATAAATAAAAATGACACACAAGAAGGCTCATATGTACTAAGAAATATAGAGTCCCTTAGTATGACAATAAGTGAAAAAGAGAGAGAAGCCAGTACTATTGAAGTAGAGTTTATGGCAAGAAAATATGCTAGATGGGCTGAAGCAAATATTAACAAAGAATTCAAAGCCCGTATTAGTGCAACAGACCCGGAAGTTAAAGCTGAACTTCACGATGAGATACAAGGTGCAAAATTAAATATTACATCAAGTGAGAATGTAGTTCTATTTCAGGATGTAATTGTATGTATTGATAAAGTAGATATTGCAAAGGCAAAAATATTTGCACGAGTTGTTAAAAGTGGAGATTAATTTTGTATAAGAACGAGCTGGACAAACATATACAGAACAACTCTATTTCAAACAGTTTTGTATTCTTTGGAGAG
>DAOVJL010000188.1 GCA_030673275.1 Sulfurimonas sp. | reverse complement strand
GAGGAAAAAGAGGAAGAGATAAACTCATAAAGTTTATCTCCAATATTGATTTATTTTCTTGATTCTTTTAAAGTATCTGCTATTAAAAATGCCAACTCTAAAGACTGGTCAGCATTCAGACGAGGGTCACAGTGAGTATGGTAACGAGAAGATAAATCCTCTTCAGTTACAACAAATGAACCACCGATACACTCAGTAACATTTTTACCTGTCATCTCTAAGTGAACACCTCCACCAATAGTTCCCTCTGCTTTATGCACTTGGAAAAACTGTTTCATCTCAGTTAAAATATCATCAACCGGACGAGTTTTATAGTTATTTGACGACTTAATTGTATTGCCGTGCATAGGATCACAACTCCACACTACGTTCATACCCTCTTTTTCAACAGCACGAATCAGTTTAGGCATACCTTCACCGACTTTATTTGCACCCATTCTAACGATTACGTTTAAACGACCAGCTTCATTATCTGGATTTAAAGTATTACAAAGCTTGATTAGATCTTCTGGATCCATAGTTGGTCCGGCTTTTACACCGATAGGGTTATTTACACCTCTTAAATATTCTACATGTGCACCATCAAGTTGACGAGTTCTATCACCAATCCACAACATATGAGCTGATGTATCATACCAATCACCTGATATAGAATCTTTTCTTGTAAAAGCCTCTTCATACGGAAGTAAAAGAGCTTCATGTGATGTATAAAAATCCGTCTCTCTAAGATTTCTATATGTTTTTGATGTAATTCCACAAGATTTCATAAAGCGTAAAGAATTTTCTATCTCTTCTGCCAGTTTTTCATACTTTTCAGAAACTTCACTTTTATGTGCAAAATCTAAGTTCCACTGGTGAACCTGGTGTAAATCAGCAAGACCGCCAGTTGCAAATGCACGAAGTAAATTTTGAGTTGCTGATGCTTGGTTATATGCTTTTATCATACGCTCAGGGTCTGGAACACGAGCTTCTTTAGTAAATTCTACACCATTGATAATATCTCCACGGTAAGAGTCAAGTGTAACACCATCAAATGTTTCGGTATTACTAGAACGAGGCTTTGCAAACTGACCGCCAAGACGACCAACTTTTACAACCGGAACTCCACCTGCATAAGTCATAACAACTGCCATCTGCATTAGAACTTTGAATGTATCACGAATATTATCTGCATGAAACTCACTAAAACTCTCGGCACAATCTCCACCCTGAAGTAAAAAAGCATCACCGTTTGCCACATCTGCAAGTTGATCTTTTAGTCTTCTTGCTTCACCTGCAAAAACAAGTGGAGGATAGTTTTCCAGCTCTTTTAAGACTCTTTTTAATTCATCTTGATTTGGATAAGTTGGTTGTTGTAAAATTGGTTTTTCTCTCCAACTTGTTGGACTCCAGATACTCATTATAAAACCTTTTTAATAGTACTATTTATTTATTTTTGCTATTCTACTCAAATGTACCTAAAATAGCTCTTATTAGTTAGATTCAAGCAATAAAAAATGACGAAAGCTATTTTTTATGCTTTAAACAGTACAATGACAAAAAAATATATTTGGATGTGTTATGCAAAAAAGCGACTTAAAAGCTCTTGTAAAAGAAATTTATGAAAACTTACTTGAACGTATTGAAACAAATGAAAATGCTTCAAAAGAACAGGTTGTTAATTATCTAAAAGATGCTGTTGATATTGTCTCAAATATTGATGATTCTGAAATAGATTCAATTGAGCATGCAAAAGCAGCTTTTAACAATAAATATAAAGAAATTTTAAATCAAAGTTTAACTTCTTATGAATACACTAACGAAAGATTTGAACAACTGACACAACTACATGAAAAAGCCTTAAACGAATGTGTAAATGATCAAATTGACTTACCTACACTTACTGGTAAGTTCAATGAAATTCAATCCCATATGACTAATGAAATAGAAAAAGCAAATGAAATTATTGCAGAACTTACAACTAAAGTTAAAATACTGGAAGAAACTACAAATCTTGATGCACTGACAAAAGTTTTTAATAGAAGAGCTTTAGATTCCTATCTTACTAGTGTCTGCTCTAACCCTTCAATACCTTATAATCTGCATGTGCTAATGCTTGACGTAGATAATTTTAAAATTATAAATGATAAATACGGGCATATTACCGGTGATAAAATTTTAATCTTTATCTCAAATATTCTTAGAAAAACACTAAGAGATGGAGATAAAATTTTCAGATATGGCGGGGAAGAATTTACTATCATACTCAATCGCAACAGTGATGAAGAGTGTGAACTTATATCAGAAAGATTATTAACACTTATCAGTTCTAATAAACTGATTTACATGGGACAAAAAATATCTGTTACTGTAAGTATAGGAGCAACTAAATTACTTAAAGATGACATACCTGATTCTCTATTATCCAGAGCGGATAAAGCCCTATATTTTTCTAAACACAATGGTAAAAATCAAGTATCTACGGTAATGGAATAATGGAGTTAAACTATTTTGACATTATAGTATCCATTGTAGTTCTTTTTTTAGGACTTAAAGGAATTATCAATGGTTTTTTTAAAGAACTGTTTGGTCTTGTAGGTATAGTTGGTGGTATTTTTCTTGCATCTAGAGTTGGTGATAGTGTAGGTCAAAAATTAAGTGATTTAATATTTAACTTTGAAAATAGTGCCGCTGTTAGCTTCACAGGTTTTTTAGCAACTCTTATAGTTTTTTGGTTCTTTATGGTTGGTGTTGGATTTGTATTTAAAAGATTAAGTTCAATGAGTGGATTAGGAGCTTTTGATAAAATTCTAGGATTTATTTTTAGTGCAAGTAAATTTTTTCTTATTGCTTCAGTAATCGCATATGCTACTTATAATGTTAAAGCCATGAGAGGAAGTATAGACTCTATTTCAGAAAACAGTTTTATTTTTCCTATATTGGTTGAAGCGGGTAGTGTTATTATGAAACTTGACCCTGTTGAAATATCTAATGACATAAATGAAACGATCGATAAAAGTACAGAAGCTATCCAAGATAAGATTAGTGAAGCTGTAAGCGACTCAACACTTCAAATTATAAAAGAAACAAAGAGTGAAATTCAAGAAAGTATAGAACAAAATTTATCAAATAAGGACGATATCTAGTATGTCAGATATTACTACTAATTTTGATGATAGAACTGTTGAATATGAACAACTTCTAAATGACTTCAAAGCACTCCTTAAAAGCAACTCTCTTAAGTTTACAATTCAAAGAGAAGTAATACTGGAGACTCTTTACAACTCTGATGAACATTTAACT